>JASFVD010000392.1:0-3243 GCA_050050015.1 Anaerolineae bacterium
GGCGAATGTGGTGTTCAGGGCATCGTAGTAGGTGCCCCATTCCGACCCGCCCAATCGCTCGATGGTGATCCCGTACCCGTTCTCAGCGTTGAACTTGTTGGTCAGGATCTGAATCACCTCGCACTCAGTCGTGGCCTTGCTGACGTCGGTGACGCCAGCTGTGCTGTCGTCGCAGTCACCGAAGAAGCGGGCCAGCTTGAGGGTTGCGCCTTCCGGAGCGGCCGGCTCCTCGGTTGGCTGGGCTTCTTCGGTTGGCTCGGGTGCCTCCGTAGGCTCCGCGGCAGGGCCGCAGGCGACGACCAACAACACGACCCCCAGCAGCACACTCACCAAACTGAACCATTTGCTTTTCATCTCTCTCCTCCAGAGTCTCGTCCTATTAGGGCAAGTTGTCGATTCGCCCAACGGTTGGGAACGCAGTCGAAGGTCCTCTTCTTTTCTGGCGATACAATACACCTCCTTGTATACAATACTTCTCAGCATCCACCTGTACGCTAACAACTGCAGGACGGGCTTGCGGAAGTCGGGTGCCCCGGTGACAATGGTCTCCAGTTCGGCGTGGGCCGGACTGCGGACCGACCGGGCAAGGCTGCACCTCCTTGCCGGACCGGTACTGACCAGGTACAGGTCACGGCTTCATGAGTTTGCCTCCCGGCCTCGCTGGGGATCAACGTCTGACATCGCACGATGCCCCTACCTGCGCCGAGCTGCGGGGTAGCAGCCCGCAGAGTTCCCGGACGCAGCATGAGGGCTAATTGGCTGCAAGGATGCCGCTCCAGCGAGGACCGGGGCACCCGATTCGGCCGCCCGATCGACGGATTATCTTGAAAAGGAGCATATCTATGACGAATCGTCTCCAAGCCGGTATCGACTTCAGTCAGAAGAAAGCGGACTTCTGTCTGCTCTTCCCTGACGGTCAGCCGCTCGAATCCCACATCTCTTTTCCCAACTCGACTGCTGGCTACGCTTCGGCCAAGCGTCTCTTGCTCGAAGCACTCGACACCTACGACTTCGACGGTATCGATGTCTCCGGTGAGGCAACCGGTTACTTGTGGCTGCCCTTCTTCCTCCAACTCTCCGCTGACCCTGACGTCGCCTCCCACGACCTGGATCTCTTCCTCCTCAACCCCCGCTGGATCAGATGGTTCAAGAAATGCTTCGCCGAGGATCACAAGTGCGACGAGAAGGACCCCTTCTACATCGCCGAGCGCACCCGAACGCGCCGTCCAGACGTGACCTGGTCGCCTCCGGATTGCTTGTCTTTGCGCTTCTACACTCGCCTGCGCTTCCATATCGTCCAGAACCTTGCCCGCGAGAAGTGCTACTTCTCCGCCTTCCTCTTCCTCAAGGCCAGCTCCTACCGTCGCCTCAAGCCTTTCTCCAATGTCTTTGGTGTCACCAGCCGCTTAGTGCTCACTCAACAACCCACCTGGGACGAGTTGGCTGATCTGCCGGTCGAGGACCTGGCCGCCGAGTTATATGAGCTCAGTGGTCACCACCTACCAGATCCCCTCAACAATGCACGGAAACTCCAGCGCGTGGCCGAGCAGAGCTTTCCCCTGCGCCACTCTCTTGCTCTTCCGGTCCAGCGTATTCTTGACCTGTCCCTGGCTCACATCCGCTTCCTCGAAACCCAGCTCACGCAAGTCGATGATTGGATCGCCACCGAACTGGAGGCCTACCCGGTGATCACCCAATTGGCCACCATCCCCGGTATCGGTCCCGTCTTCTCTAGCGGTATCGGAGCCGAGATCGGGGACATCCAACGCTTCCTCCGACCCCAGAAGTGGGATAAAGGGCGCAAACGCTATCGCCGCCGCAACCTCCGCGACGCTGAGGATGCCGTGGCCAAAATCGCTGGCCTCTGGTGGCCTCGCGCTGACTCGGGCGACTTCGAGGCCCAAGACCGCCGCTTAGCCAAGTCTGGCAATCGATACTTGCGCTACTATCTCATCCAGGCAGCTGGCAAGATGCGCCGGCATATCCCTGAATACGCCGACTACTACGCGCGCAAGTACGCTGAATCTACCAAACATCACCACAAGCGGGCCCTGGTCATGACCGCCCGCAAGAGCGTTGGCCTCGTTGTCGGGCTGCTACACCGCAACGAGCCCTACCGCTCGAAGGAGGATCGACGGACCTAATCCTACATCGGCCAGCGCCGACCAGCCCCAGGTAGACCAACTTCTCCACCGCTGGCCACGGCGCCATCCAGCCACCATATCCCTTCCTAGCCCCCATATCTCCGAAAGACCCATATGGGCAGGCATCGGGACACGCGTCTCATCTTCAGTTGCTAAGGTCCATTCTGCGCCTCAAAACCCAACTTGACTTTTACCGCACTCTCTGGTAGGGCCACGCTAGTCCTTGGTGGTCACCCATAGCGCCCTCGAGATCGGCGAACGTCTAAGGCTCAACAAGGTGCTTCAACGATCCGCGCTTCAGGAAGAGTTGCACTCGTCAAGCTTTCAGTGACCACGGCTGGACGCGGAGCTTTCCCTCTGTCTCCCGCAAAGAGAGACCGTCCTATTTCCCGCCACTGCTCACGGCGATGCCGCGGATCAGTTGGCGTTGGAAGATCAGAAACAGCAGTAAGAGCGGCGCGCTGGCGAGTACGCCTCGGGCCATGAGCGAGCCCAATTCCGTGGCCTGGGCGAAGTTGCCCTGAAGAGATGCCAGGCCCGTGGTGATAGTGAACATCTCCTTTTCGGTGGCAGAGACCAGCGGCCAAAGGTAGTCGTTCCAGGTCAAGATAAAGGTGAAGATCGCCAGGGCAGTGAGGGCAGGGATGGACATGGGCAGCATGATTCGCCAGAAGATGGTCCAGCGGGTCGCACCGTCGAGTTCTGCCGCCTCCTCGATATCGCGCGGGATGGCCTTGAAGAATTGGGTCATAATGAAGACCCCCAGCGGTGCTGCCACGCGCGGCAGAATCAGCGCGGCGTACGTGTTGTGCAGCTTGAACTCAGCGAACACCAGGAACAGGGG
This sequence comes from Anaerolineae bacterium, assembly GCA_050050015.1. Taxonomy (GTDB): domain Bacteria; phylum Chloroflexota; class Anaerolineae; order B4-G1; family B4-G1; genus SKLM01. Next base: position 2,989 of record JASFVD010000392.1, read on the forward strand.
GATGAACATGGCCTCTTTGGGGACCATCAGACCCGCCAGCACAAAGGGGAACAAGACGTTCTTTCCCTTGAACTGGAGTCGGGCAAAGGCGTAGCCAGCCATAGAACACAGCACCAGCGTCCCCACCGTCGTTATGACCGTCACGATGATGCTATTCGCGAACCAGCGTGGCGTCAGGCCGACCTGGAACACGCTGATGTAGTTCTCCAGTGTAGGCTTGATGGGAACCAGGCTGGTCGTGATGGTCTTAAGGGT
>JASFVD010000393.1:0-3235 GCA_050050015.1 Anaerolineae bacterium
TCGTCGGCAGCAAGGTGAAACGCCTGCGTCGAGAGGGCTGGGTGCCCGGGGTGATGTATGGGCACGGGTTTGAGTCTGTCCCCGTTAAGTTTGACGAACACGAGTTGAGGGATGTCTTGTCCCAGGTTGGGGGCAGTCAGTTGGTGAATGTCACGGTTGACGATGCCGATGAGCCGGAGTTTGCTTTGCTCCGCGAGGTCCAGCGTGACGTAATCACCGGTGATCTGCTGCACGTCGACTTCTATCGGGTGATGATGACCGAGACGATCACCACGGAGGTCCCGCTCCTGACTACCGAAGAGTCGCCAGTGGCCGAGCAGAAAGAGGGTATTCTGCTGCACGGTATCGCCGAAATCGAAGTGGAGTGTCTACCTGGGAACCTCGTCGACGCGATTGAGGTCGATCTGTCGGAACTGACGGAGGTGGGGCAGGCGATCCTGGTGGAGGATCTCGCAGTTCCGTCCGGCATCACCGTCCTGACCGATCCAGATGAGATGATCGCCCGCCTCGTACCGCTGGAGGAGGTCGAACTGGAACGGCCGGCTGCGGAGGTCGAGGAAGAGCTCATCATGGGCGAGGAAGGCGAGGAGGTCGAGGTTATCGGCGAGGCCGAGGCCGAGGAGGACGAGGAAGGCGAAGAGGAAGAGATCAGAGACTACATGTAGCCTTCACCCAATCGGAAACAAGGCGGAGACGGGGAGCTTCCTCGTCTCCGTTTTTCTTTTTCGGTAAGGCTATGGGTGCCAAGGCGAGACTCCATGCTTGACAGCGGTAGGTATAGCGTATAGAATGGCTTCCCAATCCTGAAGGGTGGCGGGATGAAGTACAAAGACTACTATGACATCCTAGGAGTTGGCCGCGAGGCGAGCGAGAGGGACATAAAACAAGCCTTCCGCCGCCTCGCTCGTCAATGGCACCCTGACCTGAACCCCGATGACCACCGAGCCGAAGAGAAGTTCAAGGAAATCAACGAAGCCTACGAGGTGCTCGGCGACCCGGAGAAGCGAGCCAAGTACGACCGGCTAGGCCGCAGCTGGAACCAGTGGCAGCACGCAGGCGGTGACCCAGGACAGTACGACTGGTCGCAGTGGTTCAGCGGTGCCCCCAGAGGGGGGCGCGTGAGCTGGAGCGGGGATCTGGGAGACCTGTTCGGAGGTGGCGGAGGTGAGGCATTCTCCGATTTCTTCCGGGCGGTCTTCGGAGGGATGGCCGGGCAGCGGGCTGCGCGCCAGGATGATATCTCCGGCCGCTCGACGTGGGACGGAGGCTACGGAAAGGCGTTCCACGGCCAGGACGCCGAGGCTAACGTCACGATCACGCTGGAGGAGGCCCTCAGCGGCACAACTCGAGTGCTAGAGAGAGGAGGGCGGCGAATTCGCGTGACGATCCCCCCTGGAGTAGGGACCGGTTCGAAGGTGCGCATCGCCGGTGAAGGATACGCCAGCACCGGTGGAAGCACTCCCGGCGATCTCTACTTGAACGTCTCAGTGGAGCCACACTCTGTCTTCAAGCGCGATGGCGACGACTTGCGTTGTGACCTCGACGTTGATCTCTATACGGCCGTGCTTGGTGGCTCCGTTCGTCTCTCCACGCTGAATGGCGACGTCACGTTGAAGATCCCAGCTGGAACGCAGGGGGGGCAAACGTTCAGGCTTCGTGGCAAAGGGATGCCCAATCCTCGTAGATCAGGGCGGCGTGGCAGCCTGCTCGCCACCGTGGAAGTCCAAGTGCCGAAGGAACTGAGTGATCGCGAACGCGAGCTGTTCGCCGAGCTTGCTCGTATGAGAAGAAGGGAATAGGATGGATAGAAGGAAGCCTTTGGTGCTTCTTCTTGCACTTCTAAGTCTGCCAGTACTGGCCTGCAGTGCGCAGAGGTTGATATTCGAGCCAACGCCCACGTCACGATCGGGAGAGGCGGCGTTTTCGCGGGCCACCGCTACCGTGCCGCCGCTCTTGGAGGACGATCTGGATGAGCTCGACGCCCAGGATGCCCTGCTGTCCAATCTCTATCAACGAGTCAATCCTGCCGTCGTCTATATTGAGATCTTGGTGCAGCACGGCGGAGGCCTCCAGTCGCTTAGCAGCGGGTCCGGCTTCGTGATTGACCGAGATGGCCACATCGTCACGAACAACCACGTGCTGGAAAGCGCCGATGCCCTTCAGGTTGCCTTTGCTGATGGATCGGTGACTGACGATGTTGAGGTCGTGGGGCGGGACCCCTATTCGGACCTGGCTGTGATTCAGGTAGATGTTTCGTCGGACCGCCTGGTGCCCCTGGAGCTTGGTGACTCGGATGCCCTTCGAGTTGGACAGCGGGTGATCGCTATCGGTAATCCCTTTGGCTTGCAGGGGACGATGACGTCGGGCGTAGTCAGCGCGGTGGGGAGAACGCTGACGTCGCAAGCGTTGGAGGGGGGGCATTTCTCCAATCCAGAGATCATCCAGACCGATGCCTCGATCAACCCCGGGAACTCTGGCGGCCCACTGCTCGATACGCGAGGGCGGGTCGTCGGCGTGAATACTGCGATACGGTCGGGAACTGGACTAAACGCTGGTGTCGGATTTGCTGTGCCCGTCAATGCGGTCAAACGAATCGTGCCGCACTTGATAGAGGATGGAGCGTACGATTATCCCTACCTTGGCATCACGTCCGATACACGCTTCACCGTCGCAGAATTGGCGAAGCCGCTCAACCTTCCCGTGGATCACGGGGCGCTTGTGACTGAAGTGCAGGAGGACACAGCCGCCGATGAGGCTGACCTGCAGGGCGGCGATCGGGAGGTCGAGTTCAGGGGGCAGACCGTCATCGCGGGGGGCGACATCATCACTGCCATCGACGGAGAGAGGATCGAAACGTTCGATGATCTGGTTGCCTATCTCGTGAGCGACGCAGAGGTGGGGCAGGAAGTCACCTTGACCGTCTTTCGCGACGGCCGACCGGTAGACGTCTCTGCGACTCTCGGAAGGCGGCCGTAGAGGCCAACTGGCGATTGAGGGTGACCAGGGGAGCTTGAGAATGTTGGAGCAATTGACTGCGGTCAGTTTTCGGCCGAGGCTGGACAAAAGGGGTCGGGCCGACCGCTGTTCGTTAATGGCTACTAGTGAATAGGAGGGGTGAAGATCATGTTCAATCGTGAAGACTTGCGTGAGCTGGCGGCCAACAGGGCCGACGCACCGGTGTTGAGTGTCTATCTGAACGTTGACCCCACGGAGCGTACACGGGATGAGTATAGGC
>JASFVD010000394.1:0-3232 GCA_050050015.1 Anaerolineae bacterium
CGGGCGAAAGGTCGGACCAGATCCGGCCAGATGAGCGCTACATCTCCTACCTTGTGCGACTCTGGCCCATAGCGGACAGCGGCGAACTGGTGTGGCGGGCGTCGCTGGAGAGCCCGCGCACCGGGGAGCGGCGGGGCTTTGCAGACCTATCGGCTCTGTGCGCCTTTCTGGAGAGAGAGGTCAAGCACGCCACAGAGCGTCAGACGATGCCGCTCCCCAACGACGCGTGACCGAGTCGCCGGAATCGGCCAGGTATGGGAAGCGGGACCCCGTCCGGGGGAACTTAACACGTCAAATTTGACCGACAGGTACACCAAGGAGGTGTAGATATGTCTAGGATCACTTGCAGACGCTTGCGGACCGCCGCACGGCTTGTGACGATGACTGCAGCGTTGGGGATGCTCCTATCATCCACGGCATCCGCCGGGAGCCCCGTCGTTCACCGCGTGAGCGCCGGCGGCCCGGACATCTGCGTGGGGGTGGGCGAGAAGCCGGGATGCGACGCGAATTTGTCTCTGGTTGCGCTTCAGCGGGCCGACGGTACCGTGTCCGGGCAGATCAGCGATCAGTTCGCTGGACGCATCGGCGGCTATCACGCCGTGATCACGTGCCTCTCCTTCTCCCGGGACGGGCATGAGGCGTGGGTTGGTGCCGTGGTCACGCACGGGAACTGGGCGGGAATGGACATCACCGGCTGGCAGTTCGTCCTCAGACTCCGGGACAACGGAACCTCTGCGAACGATGCGCCAGACCAGATCAGTCTTCCTGCAACGATCTCGCCAGATGCGTGCACGGCACACCCACAGCCCCCGGAATACCCGAACCTCGTGCTGTTTAATGCTCCCCAGGGACAGGTCAAGATCAAGTAGGAGACGTCTCAGTCCCAGCTGCGCCGACGCGGCGCACCAGAACGAGTGGTAGGAGGCCGGAGCGTGCTCCGGCCTCCTACCGATGTACTGGGCCCGCGTCGTTCATTCGACAGCCAGAGATGACGGCGCGGCCCCGTCGGTCCAGTTGATGGAGTAGATTATCGCTTTGCCGCGTCGCGCATCTTCATCAGCATGAAGAACATGCTGCCCAGCGCCGTGAAGAAGGCCAGGCCGATCTTCGTGGCGTCGACCACCGGCTCGACCTCCACACCGTCCTCGCTGATGCTGATCACCGCCACTGGCCTGCCGCTGGCACCGCCTCCTCCGCCTCCGCCGCCACCCATCCCGGCGGCCTCGTCCGACTCGGGGGACTCTTCGCCCTCTGCCTCCCCTGCGCCTTCGCCGGTCCCCTCAAGCCGCACCCTCGCGTCAGAGTCCCGCATCTTGGCGTGGCGGCGCTTGTGCGCCTCCTGGCCGCCCGCCTCGTCGGTGGGACCTGTGCCGCCGCCGAACCCGAACCCGACACCCAGGCCGACGTTAACCTCGGAAGCGGTGATGATGGTTCGTCCCTCGACCGAGATGGGCTCCCCAAACACCCCGCTGGGCTGCCCGACCTTCAGCAGCTTCTCCATCAGTCCGATGGCCTGCTCTTGACTCTCTGCCGACTTGACCGTCAGTTCACTAAGCGTCTCTTTCATCTGATCCGCTCCTTCCCATCATCCACATAATCAAACCGATGACCCCGAACACCAAGCTCAGCCCGAAGAGCCCCAGCTGGGCCATCCTCGTGACGTCCACAATCGGGATGCGTCGTTCGTCCTCACCCTGTTTCACCATCACGGCGGCGGGCCGGTTCCACACCCATCCACCGTGAGGCCAGCGTGCGATCAGCGCCCTCGACTGCGGCGTCACCGAGATGTCACCGACCGTCACCGTGTTACCTCTCTCCACGTGCCACCCGAATCTCTTATCCTTGTCCGTCATCGAGCCTCCTAGCCTCGCTGCAAGAATCTCGACCACGCAGCGTCGAGAATCGTCTACGATGTCTAGCAGCCGCCCCTCAGGCGGCGGCGTCGAAGGGAACGCCCCTGAGTCGGCACGCTCCGCTCAGGGAAGGGCCGCACGGCCATCACCCCGGGATTGCGGCGCGCCTGGTCTGCCTTGGGTCTCGCGCACTGCCCCATGATGAATACGTACGCCGCAGTCCGCGGTTGCACGGTGGCACAAGGCTTGAGCCCACACCAGGATCAGGCCGGTTCAGGGCGCACCACACCTCGAGGGCCGCGTGGTGCTGCACCCCGCGAGGTCCGGCGCGAGGAGAGGCTGCACTAGCGTTCCGCAGGACCTGCACCTACACGTCGGCCTTGGCCTCGGTCTGAGCTGTGTGTGACGATCTGAGGTCATATGTGGAGGGGCCGGAAGGAAGAAAGGGAAGCTGAATCACGTCGTACCGGACCAGCAGCCAGACGGCCCCGACTACGGTCATGACCACGGCCACAATGCGGGAATAGCTGAGGGCGGTGCCGGGCAGCCTAGGTTGGTCAGGGCGGAACCACTCGAGCCAGACGCGACCGACGCCCTCCAGGACGAGCCATCCCGCGAACAGGGCGCCCGGCCTCAGCTTCTTGATGAGGCGACGGGCAACCCACAGAAGCAGGGCAGCCGCCAGGAAGTTCCAGATCATCTCGTAGGCAAACGTGGGATGGAAGCGCGTCGCCTCGACCGGGAAGCGCGTCAGGTCTGACCAGGGCGGTATCCTGTGGGCAGCTTGGATGCGGATGCCCCACGGTAGCTCAGTTGGCGGCCCGTAGAGCTCCTGATTGATGAAGTTTGCCGGCCGCACGACCGCCTGGCCAATGAGCAACGCCGGTGCTACAGCGTCCAGGAGCAGACGGAAGTCCGCCTTGTTCAGCCGGACGTAGACGTACGCCGCAATCCCGCCGAACAGGACGGCTCCGTAGAAATGGAGTCCACCCTCCCAGACACGAACAACGCGGACCAGGTTCTCGAGATAGTACGTGCTCCCACCGAGCGTCACGTTGGCGCAGTACCACAGACGCGCGCCGATGATGCCCGCCGGAATGGCCCATATCAGGCCATCCCACACGTACTCGGGGTCCTCACCTCTCCGCCGCACGCCAATGGCCGTCACCCAGCCGGCAGCAAAGACCCCGGTGGCCATCAGCACGCCGTACCAATGTATGGAGATGTTCGTCCCCGGAATAGTGAACAGAATGGGATCAATCATAGGTCCCCCTCATGGGAAAAAGCCAAGATGCCCGCAGCAAGCTGCGGGGTTCTTCACTCCAAGTAGCCAAGATCACGCAGACGCTGCTGAATCTCCGCGTCATCCACGTTCGCTG
>JASFVD010000395.1:0-3225 GCA_050050015.1 Anaerolineae bacterium
GGACTGAGCACGGTCAGACTGGGGAGTTGGGGACAATGTCGAAGACCTACGTGGGAGAGCATCTATGGACGAGCCGCACGTTATTCGAGTGTTGCTGGTCGACGATCACGCCGTGGTGCGCAGCGGTCTGGGCGCCTTCTTGATAGCCTTCGAGGATCTGGACCTGGTCGCGGAGGCGGACAGTGGGGAAGAAGCCGTGGCCCTCTGCAACCGCTTTCACCCCGACGTCGTGCTTATGGACCTCAAGATGCCAGGCATCGGTGGCGCCGAGGCCACGCGCCGAATCCGCGAGCACTGGCCCGACATACAGGTCGTCGCTCTGACCAGTTTCAAGGACAAGGAATTGGTGGAAGGCGCCATGGAGGCCGGCGCCATCGGATACCTGCTCAAGAATGTCTCCGCCGATGAGCTCGCCGAGGCCATCCGGTCTGCCAAGTCCGGCGAACCCACCCTGGCTCCCGAGGCAGCCCAGGCTCTGATTCAATCCACGAGGAAGACGCCCGAGATCGGCTTCGATCTGACCGAGCGGGAGCGCGAGGTCCTGGCTTTGATGAAGGAAGGGATGAGCAACCCGGAGATCGCAGAGGAGCTGGTGGTCAGCCGGTCAACGGTCAAGTTCCACGTGAGCAACATCCTGTCCAAGCTGGGTGCCGACAGCCGCACCAAGGCCGTCGCCGTCGCGCTCGAGCACGACCTGGTGGACTGACCGGACCTTTCCCTAGGCTGCTAGCCCCGGACCTCGGGTGCAGAACCCGGCGCACGAGCGCAGCGTTGCCGGATGCGGGTTCTGCCAAGGAAAACGCGGATCCCAACCCGCGGGATCCGCGCACCTCGCGACCCTTCCTACTATCGCCGACCCGTCTACCTCCTCGGCGTTTTCCCACGCCCCCGGAGGCGGGGGCTCCGAGCTATGAGGAAGCTGGCTGGAGCCCAGCCACGCCGTGTGTCACTCCAATTCCAGGTCACACCCGATCGACGCCAGGTCCGCCGCGAGCTCCGGCCCGAACGGCTCCTCCGGCCCCCTGTACGCCAGCCAACCCACGTTGTACAGAGCGTCGCTGTGGCGCACCAGGAACACGACCTCTCGCGTCCGCTCACCCCCCACGCGAGTCCGCTCCAGCACCGCGCATCGGACCGCCTGAGGTGGAAACGTCGGGGTGATCCGCCCGCCCACCGGCGTTCCCATCGCCGCCGTGAAGGCCCACGGCCTCTTCGCCTCGACCACGGCCACGACCTGAACAGTCTCCGACTCGGGCGCACGCTGAGCCACGTACGCATCCAGCTCAAGGCGCCAGTTCGGCCCCCGCCGGACCTCCAGCCCCACGACGAAGCCCAGAGCGAAGAATAGCACTGCCAAGGGCACGGTCAGTGCGACGATCCTCCGCCAACCCACGTCCGCCTCTTGCCTCCCTCCCACAGTCCCGGCTGGTGCTGCGTACTACACGAAAATACGTCGGACACGACGGTCTCCCTACTTGATCACGGCGCCCTGGCGATCAAGGGGAGGAAGACACGGCTCACGGGCCGGTAGGGAGGTGGGTTCTCCACCATGTCGACCAAGACCTGGAAGGCTATCAACACGTCGGACGCAGAGAAGCTGCAGTGCCCATAGCGCTTGACGGTGAGCTGCTCGTGGAGGGCGATGTTGTCGGCGACAATGGTCTTCCCGCGATATCGAGTAGCGTGCCAGAAGGGTACGACCGGATCGCCCGTCGTGTGCAGAGTCACCAGGGGGACACTGAGCTTGCCCGTGGTCTGATAGTGGGCTTCGATCTCGTCGATGGCGGCCTGCGTGGCCGTGATTCTCTCAACGCCCAGGTCCGCGTCATTGAGCAACTCGTCGTCGTTGGACCCGCTGTACTCGCGGTCCTGGTTGTCGAAGGGCTGCCCACCCAGCTTCTTGACACCGTCGTTGGTGGCGAAGACGTTGTACCACAGCAGCTGCTCGATGCTCCCGGTGCTCGTCGGGGGTGCGTACGCATGGGGCGAGACATCCGTCACCTGAAGGAGCTGCTCCACCGCGGTGACGTTGGACGCGTCGGTGATCGTCGGGAGGATCGTCTGCGTATACACGCTCTCCCACTCCTCCATCAGATCGGTGGGAATGCTGAACGGCTCACCTGGCATGACGCCCGGGAAGAAGTAGTCGAACACCACCCGGAAGTCCCCAAAGTGATCGATCTGGCCGCGGAAGTCGCCGTACGGCCCGCACATGGCCAGCCCGCCGTCGTACACGTCCGGATACTCCTCGATGGACAAGGCCGTGATCAGGCCGCCCTCGGAGACGCCAACCAGATAGACGTGGTTGGGGGTGCCCTTCGTGGTGGTGAAGATGTCTACCAGGTCGAGGAGGTCCGAGATTGCCGGACGGACGGCCAGGCCGTTGGTGTAGTAGCTTGTGGTGGCGAAGGCGAAGCCTAGGCCGGTGACTGCCTCCGTGACGCTGATCGACTGCCCGTCCCACCTCAGCACCATCTGCTCCTCGGGAATCTCCACCGGCCTGTCGGGGGCGACGTACCCATGGGCGTAGACTACCAGTCCCTCACCATCCCAGCCCGACGGGAGACAGATACGGTACTGGGCGCCGCTGGACTGCTCGCCCTCGTCACAGCCGGACGAGGAGGGAGCCGACTGAGATCGCGGTTCTTTGTCCGGAAGATGAGAAAAGCTTCGAGGGGAACCGTTGGCGGCTGGAGCCGCCGACGGTTCGATCGCGCCTGGGCCTAGACGTGTGCCAGCAGCCGCCACGGCGCCAACAAACGCGCTGGTCAACAGCACTCCAGTCAAGAGCGTCACCACGGCGATCAGCGATCTTCTCATCCTTCACCTCCGTCCACCGACGACAATGCCCGTGTGTTGGCCATAAGCGGATTATCGTCATCCACGGCAAAGGCACCGCGCCCCACCGTCGGCGCGGCTGCCGCGGTCGCGCTCCCAAAGGGTTGTGGCTTTTCGCGGCCAAGCGCGGTCGGCGCCTAGTTCCGCAGCACCAGTGGGACGTATGTGCGATAGCGGAACAACGCGGTGACCGTGACCTGAAGCGGATTGGCCGCGTATAGGGCATACTGCGAGCCCACGTTCGGCAGACCAGGTTGCAACACGCCGAGCGCCGCCCGATAGACGACTGTCGGGTTAGGCGACTCAGCATAGATCCCCGTGTCGCCGTATGACATGCTGTCGCCGGTGTCATTCGGGGCTGGCACGTCCTTGTTATCCCTGTAGTAG
>JASFVD010000396.1:0-3224 GCA_050050015.1 Anaerolineae bacterium
ATGAAGAACCTTCTTCAGTTTCCGGACGTGCAGTACGTCAAGATCTATGATGAGGATGGGAATACCTCCATACCAGAAGGGAAGAGCAATTCCATCCCCTTCTGCCTGGAGCCCTAGGGCGCGAGAGACGCTCTGCGCGCCACGCTGCTTCCAGGAGATCAAACTGCAGTGAATGCCGGAATCATCTCCGTGCCCAGCGTTATGGACATCTTCGATGTCAAGGAGATGTTCTCGCGCTTCCCCGTGGATCCAGACCTGGCACAGCGGAACGTCCCCTCGAAGTGGAAGGTCAAGATCCACGAGGATGAACAGGCGCGGCTGCTGGTCATGGTACAGGAGTGCCGGAAGATGGTCTTGGACTACGTACTCAACGTGGGCTATGTGGGCATGTCCCAGGTCTGGATCGAACTAGAGGGCCCCGAAGAGTTCGTCACTCCGCTGCCTTCGACCACTCCTTGGTGCACACGCTCTTTGGCCTCGTTGGCGTCAGCGCGCAGCGTGTCAGGCGCGTGTCGCTGGGCGGGGAGCCCGGAGGCACCCGATCCGGAGAGGTGACGGAAGGGTCTTCGCCCGAAGCGAGCTACCGGTGGACGGAGGCCAGCACGCTCTACGCCGAACCAGACGTCGTGACTGGGAGTCAATGCTTCTACAGGAAAGTCGGGATATGTGAGTCGGAAGCCCGTGCCAGGTGTGAATCCCACTTTCTGGGGGACGGCCGGGTCAGCCTGAGCGCGGGGCCGGATTCAGTCATCGCCAAGTTGGGCTTTGGCATGTCCCTCGCCGGCGTCTCGAACCCCGTACTGGTCCGACGTTGTCGCGTGCGATATCGGGTGGGCTACTTCTGACCGGAGGCCGACAACTGGAGGTTGAGGGCAGACAGCCGCGCTGCCCAGCCCATGATGGTCCCCGTCTGGGGTTTCTATGGGCACGATCCTGAGGTCCCATCTGCGAGCCGCCTCGGGATGCCCGCCCAAGGTTCGATGGCGGACGCTGCCGCTGAGTTGATGACGCAGAGTTACGGGATGACGGGGCACTTGAAGCACCACGCCTGGTACAGTGGTAAGGGGGCAGGCGCGTATGAGAGCCGAAGAGGCTCGGGATCTCGGTCGACGCCTCGCTGAGTGCGTTCGCACCAGTGGGCCGGAGGACGCCTATGCCTTGCTCGGACCGGTTCTGGCCCGGCGCACGCCGTTCGCCAAACTGGGCCTGATCGGCAAGGCGGTGGGACGGGAACCCCTGGACTTGGTCAACGCGTTTCTCGACCGGATCGCCGCCACTGGGGCCGAGGGTGGCTGGGTCGTCATCGGTGCCGTCCTATCCCAGCAGCTCAATCGCGACTTGCAGGGGGCTCTTGAGCGCTGTCGGGCGTACGTGATTGCTTCCGGTGTGTGGTACGGGACCGACATCCTGGCAGAGCGCGTCCCAGGCCCTGCCCTGGTGACCCACTTTGAGTCGGCTCTGAGATCCCTGCTCCCATGGCGTGAGGACGAGAACGTGTGGGTGCGGAGGGCCGTGGGCGTCGCCGTCCACTTCTGGGCCAAGCGCTCGCGCTCGGCCGAGGAATTGGTGCCGCGGGCAAGGCTCCTGCTGCGATTCCTCGGCCCGATGTTTGAGGAGTGGGAGATGCCTGCGGTCAAGGGTGTGGGATGGGGGCTCAAGACCCTCGGCAGATACTACCCCGATCTGCTCGCTGACTGGCTGACGGAGGAGATTGTGCCGAGTGAGCGTCACCACCGTGCACTCATGCTCCGCAAGGCCCTTGCGTACCTCTCTGAATCGCAGCGTGCGCGCGTCGCCGCCGCATGAGGGGACACCTCGACTCGCGGCCTGCACATTATCCGTAAGAGGGCTCTGACGAATGGAGCTTCACTTCCAGGAGTACCGCCCCAAGAGCATCTTGAACGTGCACAAGCATGTGGATGGCCCCTGGTTCTGGGGGAAGTACACAGCGCACCCGTACATCGGCTGTCGTAGCGGGTGTGACTTCTGCTACTCACGAGGCACTCGCTACTTGGGCGATCAGGAACCATCCACATTCGACACCCTGATCCGGGTGAAGATCAATGCGGTGGAGCTACTGCGCGGCGAGCTCTTCGGCCGCGAGCCGGACGTCATCGCCGCCGGCGACTGGCAGCAGCCGGCAGAGGATCGCTATCGGCTTTCCCGTGGGATGCTGGAGGTCGTGCGTGACCTCGGCCTGCCCCTGTTCATCGTCGAGCGCTCCCCACTCCTGATTCGCGACTTGGATCTGCTGACGGAGATCAACCGGCAATCGTGGGTTGGGGTCGTCTTCAGCATCAGCAGTCTCGATCCAGCGCTGAAGCGTGCCTTTGAGCCGCGCAGCCCGGGTGTCCGGCGCCGCCTGCGGGCCATGGAGAGGCTGGCACGGGCCGGCATCACGGTCGGCACGGCACTCATGCCTGTGCTGCCCCTCGTCGGCGACGACGAGGCTCACCTGGAGGAGGTGGTCAAGGCCACAAGAGATCGCGGAGGGACGTTCGTCATGGGCGGTGGTCTGACGATGGATGGCGCGCAAGCACAACGGACGCTCGAGGCTTTCCGGGGGTTTGATCCGACGCTGGTCTCCGGAGTGCGGAAGCTCTACGAGTGGGAACGAGGCGGCGAGCCGAACTACAGTCCGCCGAAGAGCTACAATGCGCGCCTCGGCCTGCTGATCCGCGAGCTGTGCGATCGACACGGGCTGCTGGATCGGATGCCGCGCTATATCGCGCCGGGGCCACTGGCAATCAACAAGCGCATAGCTGAACGACTGTTCCTCCGAACGTACGATCTGGAGCTGGAACGAGCGAGGGATTATCGTATCTGGGCCTATCGAAAAGCAGCCTGGACTGTCGACGAGTGGCCGGAGAGCATTTCCGAGATCTACGAGGCGAGGGGAGAAACGGGGCTGCGCGAGCTGCCCGACGTGGGGAGAAGTATCGCGCGCCGGATAGGTGCCTGGCTGTCCGGGAATGGCGACGACCGAGACTGACGGGGGAGGCCACGGGGAGGTAAGAGGCTCCGTCACCATCCTAGGTTGACAGTGTCGATGGGCGTGTTATACTTGTCGTCGCCTTGAAACGATTGAGTTGTATCTCTCGCCGCCACGGGCTTCGCGACGCTCGCGGCGGTCGTGCTTGTCAGGGATATGAAGACTGACGTCATTGAGGCGACAAGTGTGACCGGGAGGCAGCGGGCCGTGCGGGTCCTCAAGTCCGGTGGAC
>JASFVD010000397.1:0-3214 GCA_050050015.1 Anaerolineae bacterium
TCCTCTCCGTGCAGAGGTTTCTGGTCATTGAGGTTGAACTGACGCCCGAGCTGATTCTGGCAATCTTCGTGCCCCCGCTTATCTTCGAGGCAGCCTTCCATCTCGATTTCCGGCTACTGCGTCAGAACCTGATGCCGATCCTGATACTGGCTGTGCCGGGTGTCATTGTGGCCACACTGCTAATTGCGGGCGTGGTCAATCTGGGAACAGGTCTGCCTTTGAGTGTGTCCATCGTGTTTGGCGCTCTGATAGCAGCCACGGACCCGGTCGCGGTCGTCCATCTGGCCCGAAGTCTGGGTGTTCCGCGGCGCCTGGCCGTCGCTATTGAAGGGGAAAGCCTGTTCAACGATGGAACCTCGATCGTGGTTTTCCAGATCGCACTGGTGGCGGCTGTGAGCGGGGCCTTCAATCCTATGGAGGGTATGCTCAATTTCCTTGTGGTCGCCCTGGGCGGTATGGCTGTAGGCGGGGCGCTGGGTTGGCTGGTTGCCCAGCTTGTGGCTCGTGTGGACGATCGACTCATCGTGACCACGTTGACCACTCTGCTGGCATACGGTGCCTACCTGATCGCCGAGCATCAGTTCCACGTCAGTGGAGTCCTTGCGGTAGTCGTAGCCGGACTACTGAGCGGCAACGTCGGGCTCGCCAGAACAGCCCCGACTACGAAGATCATGCTCTTCAACCTGTGGGATTTCCTTGCGTTTCTGGCGAACTCCCTACTCTTCCTTCTCATCGGCTTGAGCGTCGATCTCGCTGAGCTATGGGCGAGCCTGGGGCCGATTGCCGTGGCAGTCGGCGCGGTGCTGCTCGGCAGGGCGGTTGTGGTGTACGGTCTGTCGACGCTTGCCCATCTGGGCGACCGGCAGCCCCACATCCCGCTGCGCTGGCGTCACGTCCTATTCTGGGGCGGGCTGCGTGGCGCGATCAGCCTTGCCCTGGCGCTGAGCCTGCCGTCAAGCCTCCCTCACCGGGAGACACTGCTGTCCATGACCTTCGGGGTCATGCTGTTTACCCTCCTGGGTCAGGGCACCACGATCCAGTTTCTGCTGAGGCACCTAGGGCTGACCGAGAGACCGCGCCATCGCGTCGCGCAGGAGGAGAAGATGGGGCGATTGTTCACAGCGCGCGCTGGCCTGAGCCGACTCCAGCGTCTGCACCATGAAGGACTGCTGACCGACGAAATGTGGGTTGGCCTGCGCGAGGATTACCATCAAGCTCAGCAACAGCTGGTGGGCGAGATCAACGAGCTTTTTACCGAACACCCCGAGCTGGAGCGGGAACTGCTCCTCCAGGCCCGCCGGGACGCCTTGCAGGCTGAGAGGGGTGCGCTGGGAGACGCGCTGCGGCGCGGTCTGCTCTCGGACCGGACGCACGAGGATCTGAGCGAGGACATCGACCATCGCCTGGAGGCTCTGGATCTGATCGAGGCGAGTATCCAAGAAGGATGGACGCAACCGGAGGCGTGATATGGGATCGATCGTGTGCGCCACGCGAGGCGGAGAGGCGAGCCGCCGCACGCAGCAAAGGGCGATCAACCTAGCCAAAGAACGTCAAGTGCCACTGACGTTCCTGTGCGTTGTCGATCCTGGTTTTGTGGAGCCTGCCGACGAGACACTGAGGTCGGCCATCAGAGACGAGCTGCAGCGTCTGGGGAGGTCCCTTCTCTGCATTGCTCAAGCACGTGCCAAGGAGCAGGGAGTAGAGGCTCGCACAGTCGTCCGTTGCGGCCCGGTCAGGGAGAATGTGATCGGCTACCTTAAGGAGAGTGAGGCTAACACCCTGGTCATCGGGGCGCCGGAGCGGCGACGTCAAATCCAGGCTCTTGACCCCGAGAGTGTGACGCGGCTCGCCGAGGCCGTGCGCGAGTCGACTGGCGCCGAGGTGGTAATCGTCGAATGAGACAGGGTCGAGCTGACAGCCGCTCGTCCCGGGGAAGAGAAGCGAGCCATACCGCTAGGAGGCCACACAGGAGATCGCCCCGCAGACGGACCGGCTGCATCACTTCGTCCTGACGGGATAGTGCGAGGGCAGTCAGCGGGATACTGATCACGACGGGGAGGTCACGATTTCGGAGGAACCAACGGGAGAGAGGGACGTTCGTCCCTATGTCGGGCTCGGCATAGGCGTGCTCACTGTCTCCAGCGCCGCCATTCTGATTCGTCTGGCGCAGACAGGAGCACATTCGCTCACCGTGGCTGCCTGGCGGCTGACGCTGGCGACCCTGATTCTATCGCCGGTAGCGATACTGAGATCACGCGGCGAATTGCTTTCGTTGACCCGTGCTGAATGGGCTCGCGCTCTGCTGTCCGGGCTGCTCCTTGCTGTCCATTTCGTCTGCTGGATTATGTCGCTCTCACTGACGTCCGTGGCAGCGTCGGTAGTGCTGATGACCACGCACCCTATCTTCGCTGCCCTCGGGTCCTATCTGCTGCTTGATGAGCCGCTGGAGCGACGCATGATCGTTGCTCTGGCTGTCGCCGTCTTCGGCAGTGCCATCATTGCGCTCGGTGACCTTGGCAAAGGGAGCCACCAGGCCTTGGGAGATCTCCTGGCCCTTGCTGGGGGAATCTCTGTCGCTGGCTACTTTGTCATTGGGCGGAGGCTGAGAGCCCGGCTTTCACTTCTCGGCTACATCTTCCCTGTATACGCAAGCGCTGCTGCTATCCTTCTCCTCACCCTTCTTGTTTCGGGCGTGCCCCAGGTTCCCGAGAGACCTGGGACGTGGTTATGGCTGGGACTGATGGCGTTAGGCCCTCAGATTCTGGGCCACTCTTCGCTGAACTGGGCGCTGCGGTACCTCTCGGCGACCTTCGTCACCCTTGCCATCCTGGGAGAACCGATTGGCTCCACGCTGCTCGCATGGTGGCTGCTGGGGGAGCGACCGAGTGGCTGGGCTGTGGCGGGAGGTCTATTGATCTTCGCGGGCATCGTGTTGGCCTCCCGAGCGGAGGGCTCGCCCAAGACCTCCGATAAGCTGGAGGAGGTCCCGTAGCATGAGCCCCGTCAGCGTCTTGAATGATGTGCTTGGTCCTGTCATGCGGGGGCCATCCAGCTCGCACACGGCAGGTGCCTTTCGCATCGGGCGGATAGCGAGAGATCTGCTCGATGGTGAGCCAGTCTCGGCCGAGTTCATCTTCGACCCTGGCGGGTCCCTAGCCGAGGTCTACCGGCAGCAGGGCAGCGATCTTGCTTTCACCGCTGGACTTCTCGGCCT
>JASFVD010000398.1:0-3211 GCA_050050015.1 Anaerolineae bacterium
GTCAGCTGCGTGTGCTCCTTCTCCGCCAGGTGTCAGCAAATCCCTTGCACCACGGTCGAGCAAGTCGTCGGCAACAGCACGTCCCAGCGCCTCCGCCTCCTCCGGCAAGCCCCGCCGTTCGCCTCGGATCACTGTCTGCCCGTCGTG
This sequence comes from Anaerolineae bacterium, assembly GCA_050050015.1. Classification (GTDB taxonomy): domain Bacteria; phylum Chloroflexota; class Anaerolineae; order B4-G1; family B4-G1; genus SKLM01. The sequence continues at coordinate 148 of JASFVD010000398.1, forward strand.
GCTGCCAGCCAGCCCTCGGACCCACAGATCGTTCCCTTCGAGAAGGGCGTAGGCAGCCGCCGGGACGTGGCACCCGGCGCCCAGCCGGGCCATGAAGCCTCGCTCTGCCACGGCAGCAAACCAGCTGGCGGCGTGATTAGCCGAGGCGACGACCTCCTGGGTACGGCCATCATCAGCCCGAACCTCCACAGCTAGCGCACCCTGCCCAGCCGCCGGGAGCATCGTCTCAGGGGATAGCACTTGGCTGATGACGCTGTCTCGGCCCAGCCTCACCAATCCGGCAGTCGCCAGCACGACGGCTTCGTACTCTCCGCTCCCCAGCTTGGCCAGACGCGTCTCCACGTTCCCCCGGATCCCAACGATGTCCAGATCTGGGCGCACTGCGAGCAGCTGCGCCCTGCGTCGTGGCGAGCCGGTACCGACTCGACTCCTGGATGGGAGGTCCAGCAGCGTCAAGCCGGCAGCTGATACTAGTGCGTCCCGCGGGTCACCACGTTCCGGAACCGCTCCTAGTGCCAGGTGAGGAGGCACCCGACTGGGCATGTCCTTCAGACTGTGCACCGCCAAATCGATCTCTTCGTCCAGCAGGGCGTACTCCAGTCCCTTCACAAAGACACCGACGCCACCTGATAGACGAAGAGGCGTTTGGCGATCTCGATCGCCCCAGGTACTGACTTCGACAATCTCGAATCGGAGGTTGGGGTGAGCCCGGCTGAGAAGTCTGGCGACTCGGTTCGCCTGCCAGAGTGCCAGGTCGCTGGCCCGAGTACCGATGCGTAGTGTCTCCGTCCTCAGCCTGGCCTCCTATCCCAAGAGAAAGCTGTGCAGGCCTGCAGGAGCGATGAGGTCAGCTCCGACAAACGTGATCAGTATCGAGAGAAAGCCGGCGATCAGCAGCCAGGACGCCCTGCGCACGGACCAGTGGGACACGTAGCGCACGAACAGATAGGCCCCGTAGATAGCGAAGGTCACCAGGGCGAAGATCTGTTTGGGCTGCCAGACCCAGGCTCTTCCCCATACCCTCCTGGCCCAGGCCGATCCGGTGATCAGCGCGGCGGCCATAAGGACGAGCCCCACGGTGACCAGCCAGCGTCCTAGATTGTCCATCACTGGCAGTGGAGGGAGGCGCCAGGCGAGCTTCTTGCGGCGTAGAGACCAGTCCTGGAGCAGGTAGGCCAGGGCGGCGGCGAAAGCCACGGTGAATGCGGCATAGCTTGCCAGGAGAACCCCTGCGTGGGCCATAAGCCAGGGGCTCTTGAGCAAGGGGAGGAGGGGTTGCTGCGCCCCGGGCAGGAGAGACGCTGTGAGGATCATCAAGGCCCCAAATGGCGTGACCAGCACGCCGATGATGGAGTATCCGGAGCACGATTCAAGCACCAGATAAAGCAGGGCCAGAACCAAGGCGTACAACGAGAGTACCTCTCTGAGCGTCAAGAATGGAAACCCAAAGGCATTCCATCGCAGCGCCAAGCTCAGGCCATACAACGCCACAGCACCGCCCAGGAGTCTAGGTGCCCACGCGCGCGGCGTCCGGTAATTCGCCAACCAGCCGACGACGTAGAGATAGGCGCTGGCCCCGTACAGGACGGTGCCGGCAGTGAAGACGGCCATGGCCGTCACGGCTGCTCTCCCTTGCCGTCCACCCCGAAGAGGTCTCGCGCCACTTTGGCATAGTGGTAGCCGTCAGAGCAACCGGCGTGCGCCTTGAGACAGATTGTCGGGTGATGAAGCAGCTTGTTCACGATGCGTTTCGCCATGGCTTGAACGATCTGCTCATCGCTCTCGGTAAGTTCTGGCAGGCGTCGCAGCGCCCTTTCCACCTCGGCCTCGCGCATCGTGTGGGCCTGCTTGCGCAGAGCCACGATGGTCGGTACCATATCGAGGGACCGGTACCAGACCATGAAGTCCTGCTCCACCTCGGCGACGATTCTCTCTACCTTGGGCACTTCCTGGCGCCGCTCCTCCAGGCTATGCTCCACGACAGCTTCAAGGTCGTCAATGTCGTACAGGTAGACGCCTTCCAGGTTGCCGACATCCGGATCAACATCCCGTGGAACCGCGATGTCGATCAAGAATAGCGGACGATGCCGCCGCGTGCGGTTGACGCGGCGGACCTGATCCGGGCGTATAATGGCGTGGGGCGCTGCGGTAGAGCTGATGACTATGTCGGCCCAAGCCAAAGCTTCGTCCAGTCGCTCCCAGCCGAGGGCGTTTCCGTCGAACCGACTAGCCAGCTGCTCGGCTCGCTCCTCTGTTCGATTGAGAATCGAAAGGCTCTCGGCGCCGTTCTCTGCCAGGACCTTCGCGGCCATCTCCGCCATCTCTCCAGCGCCTATCAAGAGGAGGTGACAGGGAGAGAGGTCCCCGAAGATCTTCCGGGCCAGTTCGACCGCCACGTGGCTCACGGACGTCGTCCCTCGGCTGATGGCGGTCTCCGTGCGCGCTCTCTTACCTGCCTCAATGGCATGCCGGAACAGCGCCGACATGATCTTGCCTGCAGCGCCTTGCGTGAGCGCAGCCTCCATAGCCTCGGTCACCTGGCCAAGAATCTGGTGTTCCCCAAGCACCATCGAGTCAAGTCCCGCGGCTACCGAGAAGAGGTGTCGGGCGGCTTCCTCATCGGTTGATGCGTAGAGGTGAGGCCTGAAGGTCTCTCTTCCCTCACCGTGGCAGTCCTCGAGCAGGCGACAAACGGCAACCTCGCCCTGTTCTAGAGACGAGGCCAGCGTGTAGACTTCGAGTCGGTTGCAGGTAGAGAGGATGACGCCTTCGTCTCCGTAGTCGACGCACGAACCGTTCATCGAGCCGAACAGCCTGAGAGCCTCCGCGAGGTCAGAATGCCCGAAGGCAAGCTTCTCGCGTGTCTCGACGGGAGCCACCTTGTGGTTGAGGCCGACCAGGACGATGTGTCGCATCAAGCCACTCCGGGTAGGTGTCGCTGCAGGATGTCCTGGGCTCGGCAGCGGGCCTTCTCCTCTTCGCCCGATACCAGCAGCTCGAGCACGCCAGATCCGAAGACTTCCTCCCAGAAAGCGCGGCGCTCGTCCAGGGAGAGGACACCGAC
>JASFVD010000399.1:0-3209 GCA_050050015.1 Anaerolineae bacterium
GCTGTTGGTGATCGCTGCCCCTGTCTGGTTCGCATCCCCCACAAGGCGGAGGTGTGGGTCAAGAAGGCACTGGACACGGGGTGTAGCGGGATCATCGTGCCGCAGATTCGCACGGCGGAGGAGGCCCAGCAGGTCGTGGCATGGAGCCTTTACCCACCGGCCGGCCGGCGCAGCGTGGGGATCTCTCGCGCGCACGGCTACGGCATGGCGTTCAGGGACTACGTGGAGACGGTGAATGACGAGCTCGTCATCGTTGTTCAAGCCGAGCATACCGATGCTGTAGAGAACATCGAGTCGATTGCGCGAGTTGATGGAATCGACGCAGTGCTCGTGGGTCCATTCGACCTTTCCGGGAGCCTTGGCGTGCTGGGGGAGATTGATCATCCCGGCGTTACTGAAGCAATCGACAAGATCAGGAATGCGTGTCGGTCCGCAGGGAAGCCCCTGGGCATCTTTGCCACCGACGCGCCAGCGGCAAGGCGTTACTTCGAACAGGGCTTCACCCTTGTCGCTCTTAGCATGGATGTCTCTTTCCTGTGGCAGTCGGCCCGGAGGGCGCTGGAAGAGGTGACTCTGTAGGGGGATTGCGCTGATCGGGCTGAGGTAGGGCACACCCATCGCCTGCCGTAGAGAGATCTGGCCCTGTAGTCGCGAATGAGAGCTGCTGCTGGGACAAGGCTCGGGCCGGTGTGCACTGGAGCACCAGGCGTGCGAAGGCAGTCGATCGAGAGTTGACTTGAGAGGAGAGAGAAGGGTGGAGTATCGATTCCTAGGGGACACAGGCCTCAAGGTTTCTCAGCTGTGTATGGGAACTTGGTCGTTCGGAGGAGAGGCCGATGAGGACACTGCGAGGGAGATGTTCAACCGCTGTCGGGAGGCGGGTATCAATATCTTCGACTGTGCTGATGGCTACCAAGATGGGCGATCGGAAGAGATACTGGGTAGTCTTATCGCCGGCTGCCGCGACGAGGTTATTGTCACCAGCAAGGCCTACTTCCCCACAGGCGCTCACGTCAACGCCGCAGGTGCCTCACGCCGCCATCTCATTGCTTCCGTCGAGGCCAGCCTGAGGCGTCTCGACACCGAATACATTGACATATTCTTCATCCATCATTTCGACGGGCGCACTGCTCTTGAGGACACTCTGAGGGCGCTGGATCACTTGGTGAGTCAGGGCAAGATTCTCTATCCAGCGGCCAGCAACTTCGCCGCATGGCAGATAGCCAAGGCATTGGGTATCTCCTCGAGACACGGATGGACAGGGTTCAAGTGTATCCAGCCGATGTATAATCTCGTGAAGCGCCAAGCTGAGGTAGAGATTCTGCCTATGGCGGAGTCCGAGAATCTGGGTGTCATCACCTACAGCCCGCTGGGCGGGGGACTGTTGACTGGGAAGTATGGTCCGTCTCGCCGACCTGAGTCGGGGCGCCTGATCGACAACGACAAGTATCGGATCCGCTACGGAGATGAGTGGATGTACGATGTGGCTGGGCGCTTCGTGGATTTCGCCGAGGCACACGGCATGGATCCTGTCGCACTTGCTGTAGCCTGGGTGGGGAGTCATCCGGCGGTAACAGCGCCTATCATCGGTGCTCGCAGCGTAGAGCAGCTGGAGGGCTCCTTGGGTGCGGCTGAGATCCGGCTGACACCGGGGCTGCGCGCGGAAATCTCTGCTCTGTCACCCTCCCCTCCACCTGCGACTGATCGGAATGAAGAGCGAACGCCGGTCAACTACGGCCTCCGGTAGGATCCGCATCGGCAGCGTGCTGGAGTTCGCCCTCGCTCGTGTGCGAAAGACGCGAGTGGCGATGCACGCTCCTCCAGCGGATGGCAAGCCGAGCATCTGGACGATTGTCGCATCGAGATACGAAAGGACGCTGCCCGACCGTGGAAAGCATCACTGTTGAGCTGACAACGATGGCTCACGGCGGCGACGCCCTGGGCCGACACGAGGGGAAGGTCATTTTCGTTCCCTACGCGATTCCCGGAGAGACCGTCCGCGCCGAGATCGTTGAGGACAAGGAACACTACGCCTTCGCCCGGCTGGTGGAGATCCTGGAGCATTCGCCAGACCGCGTAGATCCGCCCTGCCCGTACTTTGGACAGGACAAGTGTGGTGGCTGCCAGTGGCAGCACATTCGGTACAAGGCCCAGGCACGGCTGAAGAGGGAGATCCTGACCGATCAGCTGGAGCGAATTGGCGGTGTCGACGATCCTCGAGTGCATCCCGTTGTGCCGGACGAGACGGGCTGGGCGTACCGCAACCACGCACAGTTTCACCCTGCACCCGAGGGTGGGCTGGGCTTTCAGAGAGCTTCCCGCGATCGGGACGATGGGGATCAAGATCCAGGGATCATGCCCGTCGATTTCTGCCGGATCCTCCACCCGTTACTCTCCGATCTCTATGACCTCATCGACCTCGACGTCGAGGGGCTCGTTCAACTGGTGCTGCGAACCGGTACAGCCACCGGAGACCGTCTGATCGGCTTTGAGATGGAGGACGACAAGCCACCGGCGATAGAGGTCGACGAGTCGGTCTCGTGCGTCATCCTGCTCGAGGAAGGCGGCTACGCTAACCTGATCGGCGACAATTATATCACTGAGGTGGTTGCGGATCACGCGTACCGTGTCTCAGCATCCTCGTTCTTTCAGGTGAACACGCCCCAGGCCGAGACGTTGCTGCGTCTTGCCCTGAGCTATCTCGGCTTAGAGGACGACGACACAGTGCTCGACGCATACTGTGGCGTGGGGCTCTTCTCTACGCATCTGGCAGAACGCGCCGAGCTGGTTATCGGGATCGAATCATCCCCGTCGGCTGTAGATGACCTGCTGATCAACACCGAGCACCATGGCAACGTCGAGATTGTTGAGGGTGCCGTGGAGGATGTTCTCGGGGAAATCGCCGTAGCGGTCGACGCAGTGCTGTTGGACCCGCCACGCGGCGGTGTCGATCGCCACGCCCTTGATGCGCTGGCGGAGCTCCAGCCCGTTCGCATCGTCTACGTCTCCTGTGACCCCGCCACTCTGGCTCGCGATGCTAAGCGACTGCGGAGCAAGGGATACCCTCTGGTTAAGGCGAAGCCAGTGGACATGTTCCCTCAGACCTATCACATCGAGAGTGTATCACTCTTCGTGCCCCAGCAATAGGATACTCCGCCGGCTCCGGCAATGCTGTCTAGACGCAGAGGCCCGAAGGAACCTTCCCGGAT
>JASFVD010000400.1:0-3206 GCA_050050015.1 Anaerolineae bacterium
CGCCGGCCATCTGCTTCGCTCGTCGCTGAGACTCCTCGATGAGTCTAGCGTTCTCAAGGGCAGCGGCCGCCTGGTTGGCGAAGGCCATCATTAGGTTCACGTCCTTCTCCGTGAAGTCGCGCTGGTCGGGACGATTGATGGCCGTCATGGTCCCTAGCGGTTTGTCCCGATAGAGAAGTGGAACGACGACGATCGATCCGCACTCTGTCTCCTTGCGCCTCTTCTGGGCTTGCGCGCTCTCTCGTGGGTCGGGCTCCCCCTTCGGGGAGAGAGCCGGCTTCATATCACGCAGCACCCAGCCGGTCAGTCCGTTACAGAGCTCGTCGAAAGGCGTCGCTATCACACGGTCGGCCCCTGGTCCACTCTTGACGAAGTTCGTCACCTCACGGCGCTTGAAATCGAAGGTGATTACGGTGGCCCGGTCGGCCGGCAGGGCTTCTGTCACGCCGTCCACCACGGTCTGCAGGAGGTCTGACAGCTTCTCTTGCGCGATCAGGGACCGGCTCGTGCGATACAGGACGCTCGTCTCAGTCAGCGCGTCCTGGATTTGTTCGAAGAGCCGTGCGTTCTCCATCGCTATGGCTGTCTGATGGATCAACGTCTGTCCCGTGGCTATCTCTCCCTCTGTGAACTGCCGGGCCATCGTGCTGTCCCAGACGTAGGCATAGCCAAGGGCTCGGTCCCGGGTGGTGATTGGCAACAGCAGCAATGATGTTGCGTTCCGTTCCTCAAGTTTCTCCCGTGTGACTTGAGCGAGATCCGGATCCTCGATCCGGGCTTCGACTGGTTTGTTCAGGCGTAGAGCCTCTCCGGTGATGGGAGCATCCTCCCAGGCCTCCTGCAGGCCAGCCTGCAAGCTGTGCTCGGCCTCAGTGGCCTCATCGGCCGCGTAGCTGGCCATTGAGACGGCACATTTCTTTCCGTCCACCACGCCATAGATCTCGACACTCGTGGCATTGAGCATCTCACACAGGCTGCGCGCCACGTATGGCAGGACCTGGTCTACGTCAAGCGACGAGGATATGGCGGAGGTCACGCCCTGCAGCACTGTCACCTCCCGAAGCTGTGATCGAGTCTGCTCATACAGGCGCGAATTCTCCATAGCCAGGGCTGTCTGGTGAGCGAACGCGGAGACAAGCTTGCACGTCTCCTCGTCGTAAGTACAAGGTGTCGAGGAGCTGATCGTCAAGGCTCCTATGACTTGATCACGTGCCGTCAGTGGCACGGCCAGCCAGGAACCCACTGGGCCGATGTCCAGGCCCGTAGAGATCGTGGATACCTCTTCGATGTCAGGAATCAGGTGAGGACGCTTGGACTGTACCATCTGCTTCAGGAGCGGGCGCTCGTCAAGGCCGATCCTCTTCTGAAGGAGTTCACGGCCCTGGCCCCTGGCGGCGACAACCTGTCCCGAGTCACCGCGGATGAGAGTCACGGTGGCTCCATCGTAGGATACCAGCTTCTGGAGCTGGTTGAGGATCTGCTCCAGGAGCAACCCGAACCGCAAGGTTGTGCTGAGAATCTCCGCCGTCTCCAGCAAGGTGCGAAGCTGAAGATTCTGATCCTGCAGTGTCTCTTCAATCTGCCCGCGCGCGGCCAGTTCTCGAGTGTTCTGTCGGCTCAGCTCGTGGAGCCGACCGCTTAGGACTCCGATCAAGAGGCTAATCGCCCAGCCGACGATGCCAACGGGGCTGAGGAGCTCCACACTCGACGCTCCGGTCAGCTTCAACACTATCAGGTTGAGCGGGGGGGCCAAGAGCCCGGCCGCCACTCCCCCGTTGAGGCCGAGACCCCATGCCGTGACAAGGGTCGGCAGGACTAGGGCAGTGACCACGAACACCCCAGCCAAGCGGTACAGCGGCGCGAAGGCAAGCGCATAAAGGCACCATGCGCCTACTGTGATAGCCCATCTTCGCTTTATTGTCCTCGGCTGTCCGACGGCGGAATGTCCTGTCACTGTTATGTCGTTCCTTGGTTAATTCCTCACATCGTTCCGCTCGTCACGCGTTGTGCGGGATCCGGGTCGTTTCTTCGAGCGCTCTCGGCCGGATGCATGGCGGAGTCTGCCGGCTATTGCATGAACTGTCTCAGTCTCTGCGCGAAGGAACGGGTGTCGATGGGTTTGACCATGTATCCCTCGCACCCGGCCTCCATGGCCCGCCGACGCTCGTCTCCAGCGGCATGAGCCGTGAGGGCAACGACGGGAATCTCCGCCGTCTCAGGCCTTGACTTGAGCACCTCTATTGTCTCGCAGCCGTTCATTCCGGGAAGGTTCAAGTCCATCAGAATGAGATCGGGGAGCCTGTCACAGGCCAACTCGATGGCCTTGGGGCCGTTCCCTGCAAAGTGGAGATCGTAGCCGTGCGGCTCCAAAATGGTTTCGACCAAGTGACGGCTGACCCCGTCGTCCTCTACCAGCAAGATGGTGCCTACAGACGGCGCTGAACTCGTGCCTGTCACTGCAGTAAGACCTCCAGTTTGGTCTCCAGGTCGGCGAGCGCGTCGGTCGGCAGATAGATGTCGACCCCGGCCATTCGCACGGGCGCATCGGGGTAACTGTTGCCTATCACGAGCACGGCGATGCTTTCTGAGGTGTCACTAAGCCATTGACAGAGACCTGAGGCGTCCGACGAGGTGTTCAGGTCGACGATCACGGCGTCCGGCTTCGAGCGCGCAACTGCGGCGCTAGCCGCGTATTCGTTTGTTGCTATGCATACCTCGAAGCCGCGTCGCTGCCCAAGCTCGTTCACGACGTTGCTGATCGTCGGGTTATCACTGAGCAGGAGCAGATTGCGGTGCGTCACCTCCTGCAGTTCCGAGTCAATGGGCATGCCGTAGCTCCTGAGGAACGACACCAGATCGGAACGCTGGATCCGATAGTGGCCCCCGGGCGTGGTGTACCCATTCAACTTCCCATCCTTGATCCAGTTGACAATGGTTGCCTGCGACACGCTGCAGTACTCGGCGGCTTTTCCCGTGGTGATTGGGCGACTGCTCGACATGTGCGATTGGCTCCTCGTCCTGAGAAATGTGAAGCTCTGCACCACGAACCGGGCCGGCCTCGCCCGACAGTGATGCTCCTTGTGATTTTTTAGTATTATAAGATTTCCGGGAAATTGGGTCAATGAGAAGAAGGTACCGGGGACCCGGCCGGGTGCTCTGGCGCCTGAGCCGACATAGGGTATAATGGATTCGAACTGACGTTCTAA
>JASFVD010000401.1:0-3188 GCA_050050015.1 Anaerolineae bacterium
CGCAACCCAAGTGCACTGACGACGATACCTGCACCCACGTTCGGTGGTGCGTTCGATTCAAGTCGCGAAATCTATCCCAGCGCAGTCGACAAGAATATACTAGCATAGCAGCGGGCCGTGTCAAGTATGCTGACGAACCCGAGACAGCCGCGTCTCGCGACCGCCCTGCGGGCAGCTCTCGCTTGTCCGCTGACCCGTCTCGTAGTATCATCTAGTTGCTAACCGACCGCAACAAGACAGACCTAAACCGACCTATGAGACCATTCACTCTAACAACTGATGAGCGTGCCAGTCTGTTGTCATTCCTTCGGGATCTTGTACAAACGCCCAGTCCCTCCACGGAGGAGGGTGCCGTGGCCAAGCGAGTCATCCGAGAGATGGAGGAGCTCGGCTTCGACGACGTTCGCACCGATCCCATGGGGAACGTCGTGGGCCGCGTCGGTACCACAGAGGGACCAACGTTAATGCTCAACGCGCATATGGACACGGTGCGTGTGAGCTCCCGCGAATCCTGGGAGCACGACCCACTTGGGGCCGAGATGGATGGCGGCGTGCTCTACGGGCTGGGCTCCTGCGACATGAAGGGAGGCCTAGCCGCGATGGTCTACGGCGCCAAGCTCCTTCGCGAAGCACAGTTGCCGCTGAAGGGCAGCGTGGTCGTGGCCTGCGTGGTCCAGGAGGAATCGTGCGAGGGACTCGGGACCCGCGCCCTCGTAGAAAACACGGGGATCCGCCCTGACTGGGTAGTCCTTGGCGAGCCGACCGACCTCAACGTCAGTCGCGGTCAGCGGGGACGGCTGGAAATGCGTGTCGTCGCGCATGGGAAGTCCGCCCACGCTGCCAGCCCCCGACTGGGCGAGAACGCGATCTACATCGCCGCCCGGCTCGTCTTTGGACTCGAGTTGCTCGCCGAACAGCTCGGAGAGGACGAGTTCCTAGGCCCGGGAACGCTCGCTGTCACCGATATCTCGTCGAGCGCGAGCAGCCGCAACGCTGTGCCCGACCGCTGCGAGGTGATCATCGACCGCCGCCTGACGTTGGGCGAGAACGAGACGAAGGCCCTGTCAGAAGTGCGACGGGTTGTCGCCCGTGAAGGCGTCAACGCCGACGTCGAGGTGAGCCAATACCGAGCGACGAGCTACACAGGCTTCGAATGCCAGAGGCGGGAGTTCTACCCTGCCTGGGTCATCGCCGCCGACCACCCTCTGGTTGAGCGTGCCGCTCAAGCCGCTCAGACACAGCTCAAGCGTCGTCCCTCGATCTCGTGCTGGGGTTTCTCGACGGAAGGGGTCTACACGGCCGGGGAGGCCAGTATTCCCACCGTCGGCTTCGGGCCGGGCAGAGAGGAACTCGCGCATACGGCTGACGAGCACGTGCACGTGGAGGACGTCTATTCGGCTGTCGCCGTGTACGCGCAACTCGCCGCCCAGCTCTTGGGGGGATCGAGCGCGTGAAAGCCGGGCGCGTCAAGGAAGCCATCAGAGAGGCCCTTGCGCAGTCACAGCCTGTTGTCGCCCTCGAATCGGCCCTCATGACGCACGGTCTTGGCCATCCGTCAAACCTGAAGATAGCTCGACGCCTGGAGGCAGCGGTCCGCGAGGCAGGAGCGCTTCCGGCAACTATCGCCGTGCTAGACGGACTGGCGCACGTTGGTCTCTCGGACGACGAACTGCTTCGCCTCGCCTCTCCGGCCGACTCGCGGCGCCCCGCAGCAGGACGACCTCGCAAGATCAGCCTCCGAGATCTGCCCATTGCGCTGGCCGGCGGCGAGTCTGGTGGCACCACCGTGGCCGCCACATTGCACCTCGCCCACTCCGTCGGCGTCGGTGTGCTTGCCACGGGAGGCATCGGAGGCGTCCACCGTGGTCACCCGGAAGACGTCTCGGCCGACCTCACGGCCCTGGGGTCGATCCCACTCACGGTAGTCTGCTCCGGTGCCAAGTCGATCCTCGACCTGCCGCGCACATTGGAGCTTCTCGAGACGAAGGGAGTGCCTGTGGTGGGCTACGGCACCAAGGATTTTCCTGCCTTCTACAGCCGGCGCTCAGGCCTGGAGGTCGAAGGCATCGTCGACACACCAGAAGAGGTGGCAGAACTGGCGCGGATGAGGAACTCCCTGGGCCTCCGCCCGGCGCTTCTCGTCTGCGTGCCACCACCCGAGGACGCGGCGCTTTCGCCAGAGGAAGCTGAAGCAGCTGTTATCCAGGCGACAGAGGAAGCAGAGACCGCGGGCGTGTCCGGCAAAGCCGTGACGCCCTTCCTCCTCGCTCGGATCGTTACCCTGACGGATGGAAAGGCCCAGCGGGCCAACGAAGCCCTATTGGTTAACAACGCCCGCGTCGCTGCTCTCATCGCCAGGGAACTGACGCGCTAACCCGCAGATGCCTGCCGGGGCCACCTTTCGCTTCGTCGAAGGCAGTGCGATACTCCTCTTTCTGCTGCAGGGCGTGCGGGTTCTCCTCTCAAGCCTGTTCGGCCTCGCCTACGACGTGGTCTTCGCCGGAACGGTCGGAGCTGTTGAGCTTATCGGCGTCGCGGTTTGCGTGGTGGCGGCGTGCCTGTCTCCGCTGTTCGTGCCGCGGCGAAAGGAATCCGTTGGACTGCTCCTCGCCGCCGTCCTCGCCGCCGTGGCGCGTGTCGTGCTGACCGTCAACCAGCCAGATGCCCGACTGTGGGGCTCGCTCCTCGTCACCGCCGCTGCCGGAGCATTCGGCGCGACGTTCTTGCGCCGGCGTCCTGACACATTCGCCACGGCGCTGGCACTGGCGTTCGTCATCGACCAGTTGCTGCGTGCCGCCGGCAACACCTACGACCTCTCGCTCCGTGTGCAGTGGCTTCCCGTGCAGGTCTTGCTATCATCGGCAGCCTGCACGGTAAGCTGGCTAGTCTTCCGCCGCCGAAGGGAAACTGAATCCCCACCCAGCGGCGGAATCGACATCGCCAGCGGACTGTCAATCGGCGCGCTGATCTTCCTTGACACCTCCCTTCTCGGTTTCCCCAACACCCTGGCCCGCTGGACTGGCGCGGACTACGCCCTGGTAGCCCCGCTCCTGATGGTGGCCACACTGCTGCCCCTGCTCCGGTCGGGTCAATGGGGCAGCTTCACCCTCTTTGTCTTGACCCTGCTGCTCGGATGGATGACGGGGCACAAGCTTCATCACCTTGGTGTTCTGGCCCCTATGCTCCTG
>JASFVD010000402.1:0-3188 GCA_050050015.1 Anaerolineae bacterium
CCAGTCACTGGTCTCGGTCCACCCTTTCCTTGTCGCCCGCCCGCTCGACCGCTATGATCTCGGCCAGAATACTGACGGCGATTTCCCGAGGCGTCTCTGCCCCAATGTCCAAACCAATCGGCGTATTCACCCGGTCGAGCACCTCGTCGGGGACTCCTGCCTCCCGCGCCCGCCCGAACGTGTGAGCTGTGCGCCTCTGGCTGCCAATACGCCCTATATAGCCAAACGACCGGTCGGCGACGGCAGAAAGCACCTGTTCATCCAGCGAGTGATGGGGTGTCACCACGACCACGTACGTGTGCGCGTCCACCCCGAATTCCCTAACCTGTTCGGCCACGTCGCCGGTGAGGAACGTGCGGGCCCATGGAAACCTGTCCGGCGTGACCAACTCTTGACGTTCGTCCAACACGGCGATTCGATACCCCAGGAAATCTGCCAGCTCAGCCACGGCCTGTCCCAGGTGGCCCGCGCCGATGATCAGGACCACGGGCCGCGGCACCATGACGTCCACGAAGATGCGCATATCCCCCCCGCAGATGCCGGGATCGCCCTCCTCCTCGTCGACCAATCGGTAGTGCAGCTCCCGGGACTCCCCCTCAGCGATCGCTGATATCGCCTCTTCAATCACCCGGGACTCTACGCCCCCTCCCCCGATCGTGCCTACGGTGCGGCCGTCGGCGTAGACCAGCATCTTTGCGGAAGCACTACGGGGCGTCGAACCCCGTGCTTCCAGCACCGTGGCTAGAGCCGCAGCCTCGCCGTGGCGAGCTGCCTCCAGGGCCGCTTCGTACACCAGCTCCGTCTCCTCAAACATGCCACCTCCCTGTTGGAATCAGCGATACAGCGCCGACCTGGTCCGCAGCAAATACACCTCGTCGGGGCTGCTCAGGTCAACCCGGACAACCCGGGTGATGCCTCCCTCGCTCGCGAGCTGCTCAGCGATCATCTCTCCGTCGCCGCCAGCGGCCTCGTGCCAGTGCGTCAACAGTACGACGGCCGGAGCACCCGGGGGAATGCCCTTCAAGCCGCCCCGTGGATGTCTCACGAGCCTAGCGATCATCGTTGGCGTGATAGTCACGCCGGTGTCAGTACCCAGCAGCTGTGATGCGACCCGCGCTCGATGAACCGTTCTCTCGTCCACAGGTTCTCCAATGGCTTCGAGACCAGCAAGCACGATCACGCGACCAGCTCGCGACGGAATCACCGGCTCATGAGCCGCCGGGGCCTTGAGGAGCCGCCCTCGAGCGCCGTCCGCCTCCACCAACCACGTGACGCTGGGCACCTCCCTGAAGAGACGGTTCAGCACCGCCGGCGAGAGCCCCACGAGCTTGACCGCCTCCGCTGGGTACGGGCTCCGTCCCGCCTGCTCAGGGTCCCCACGCGCGCCCAGTCCCGCTGCGAGAACGGCAAAGCGCGTGCGCTCCATAGTGCGTCTCATCCTCGCCCCGCTGGGATCTGGGTCGAGCACTAGCCGCACGTCGTCCGCCGTAGGCTTGAAGATGCGCGTCGTCGTGGTGAAGATTGCTCGTTCACCGGCGCGAGCCAGCTCACCCATCACGCGCCAGGCTGCTGTCGTCTTTCCGCCCGCCCCGGTGAAAGCAACCATTTCTCCTGGCTGCAGATCCAGTGCGGACGCGAGACCGTGGCTTGGCAGGACCACGGCTTACTCCTCGAGCCGCTCCAAGGCCTTCAGCACCCGCTCTGGCGTGATCGGTAGCTCGTGAATCCGCACGCCGATGGCATCCGCGACCGCGTTCGCGATAGCCGGGGCAGCCGGTGTCAGCGCGGGTTCACCAATCCCCTTCGCACCAAAGGGCCCAACCCCCGTTCCCGACTCCAGCACGATCGCCTCTGTATCAGGGAAGTCCTTGGCAGTGGGAATCAGGTACTCAGAGAACGAGGGTGTCCTTGTCACCCCCTCCTGAACCACGAAATCCTCCATTAGGGCGTAGCCCATACCCTGTTCCGCACCGCCCTGGATTTGCCCCACCACAGCAGCCGGATTGATGGCCCGACCCACATCGTGAGCGGCAGCGCTCTTCAGCACCGTGACCTCTCCGGTCTCGATGTCCACTGCCACCTCCACCGCCTGAGCACCGAAGGTGAAGTCGGGAAACACATCTCCCTGGCCCGTCTCGCGATCAATACCATCGGTGAAGGGAGCCGTGAACAGCGCGAGATTCGAGAGAGGCAGCCCCTCCGACGCGCAACGAGCGACGAGATCTTCCACAGCCTCGGTCTGACTAGGATCGTCCATAACAAAGACCTGGCTGTCGGCCAGATCCAGATTCTCCACTGGCTCCTCAAAATGCTTGGAGGCCCGTTCCAGCAGCACCTTCCGAATGGCGGCGGCCGCTTTGTGAACCGCGTTCCCCGACATGTACAGCTGTCGAGTGGCAGTCGTCGTACCTGCTAGCGGCGTCACAGCCGAGTCTGTGCTGTAGACAGTCACCTCGTCCATTGGGACGCCCAGGACTTCGCCTGCGATCTGCGCGAGACTGTTCACCTGCCCCCCGCCGTGATCCGGCACGCCGCAACGCACCACAACAGCCCCGTCCATCTCCACCCCCACCCACGCCTGGGCAGTGTCGTGGAACCACGTGATACGACCGTAACTCTGGAAGGTGGACGCCAGCCCTCGCCCGACCCGCATCGGACCGGAATCACGCTCCTTGTCGCCCAGAGCGCTCAGGGCGTGCGTGGCTGTTTCCTCCAGCCACGCGGCACTATCGATCGTCTGGCCGGTAGCGTTCCGCTCGCCGGACTTGAGGTAGTTGACGCGCCGCACCTCCAGAGGGTCCAGATCCAGCGCATCAGCGATCTCATCCATTTGCTGCTCGTAGGCCACGGCCGCCTGTGGCCCTCCGAAACCGCGCATCGCACTGGTGAAGGGTTGGTTCGTCGCCGCCACGACGCTGTCGACCTGCAGGTTGTCGACCTTATACGGTCCTGTCGACATGATCGTGGCGTAGAGCAGCACATAGGGGCTGAGATACGGATAGGCACCAGCATCCGCGACCATGTCTATCTGTGCCGCGGTTATGCGCCCACTCCTCTTCACGCCGGTGCGGTGAGTGATCGTGAAAGGATGCCGCTTGGACTGCGCTATGAATGATTCCTCTCGCGTGTAGACCAGCCGCACAGGACGGCGCGTATGCTTGGCCAGCAACGCCAGGAAGATCTCTACG
>JASFVD010000403.1:0-3186 GCA_050050015.1 Anaerolineae bacterium
GTGATCATCCTCATCAACGTCGGGAATCTGCTGCTCAACTGGCAGCTCGAAGACCTCGCACGTCGCAGGTCCAGAGGGCGTTGCCGTCGACGGCAGGGGCGTCGCGTCCGGGCCAGCCTCGGACGTCGGTGAGGCTGGTGCAGCTGTGGGCGACGGAGGTACCGACGTGGTCGTCGGTGATGAGGCAGTCGGTGCTCCACATCCGGCCGTCAGCCCCACCAACGCGACGAGCGACAATAGAACGGCTCTACGCACAAGAAACCTCCTAAGGTAGAACGCTGCAGGCAAGTGGTTCTTTGCGCCAGTGACCATGTGTCCCATCTTGCCTTGCAGCGAGGAACGAGTGTGATCCACTGCGGCGATTGTACCACAGAACGTGGAGCTCGACCAACACGCCAGATCACTTGGCAGACCGCCACATACAAGGTACAATCAGTTGCAGAAAGGAACGATGAGTTATGCCGTTTCTCCGTCAGCGTGGCCGCGGTTATGGCGACGCTTCGCGGAACCGCAGCCGCAAAGGAACTGAGTTCATGCGAAGAATCGGCGTGATCTTGGGCACAACACTCATCCTGCTCGCTGCCTGTTCGAGCCCGCCGTCAAGCCCACTCAGGAGATCTACGCCGACAGCAAGCCCTGGGAAAACGGTTATCCCCCTCGAGCGAGACCAACGATACGCTCAACAGAGACAGCGAATGGTAATCAAGACCATCAAGAACCGAGGCATCACCGATGAGGACGTACTGCGGGCCATGGAGGACGTTCCTCGTCATCTGTTCGTGCCTGAGGATCAGCGATCCCAGGCCTACGGCGACTATCCCTTGCCCATCGGCTTCGGGCAGACGATCTCCCAGCCATACATCGTGGCGATGATGACCGAGTTGCTGGAGCTGGAGCAGGGCGACAAGGTCCTCGAGGTTGGCACTGGATCCGGCTATCAGGCAGCGGTGTTGGCCGAGTTGCCGGGTGTGGAGGTCTACACCATCGAGATCGTCCCAGAGCTGGCCCGCCGTGCCGAGGAGACGCTTGATGCTTTGGGCTACACGGAGGTCCAGTGTAGGCAGGGTGACGGCTACTACGGCTGGCCCGAACAGGCTCCCTTCGATGGCATCATCGTCACTGCTGCCCCGGACCACGTCCCCCAACCATTGAGGGAGCAGCTCGCGGTCAATGGGCAAATGGTAATCCCTATAGGCCCCCGCGGTGGCTATCAGACGCTCTGGCAGTTCGTCAAGCAGCCCGATGGGGAGATGAAGGCCTACAATAAAGGGGGAGTCGCCTTCGTCCCGTTTACTGGGAAGGGGATAAGGGGGAAGGAAGAGGGCGGAGGCTGGCCGCCGTAAGTAGAACCCCGAGGTAGCAGCCCGCTCCCAGAGCCAGGACGGCAGAGAACCCCAGCGTGAGCGCCAGCAGGGCCGCCGCGATGGAGGCGATCACGGAGGCTGCGCCATTCACAGCCCATGCCCAGGTGATTAGGGCAGGAGCACTCCTCTCTAGACGAGCGACCCCGCTTGGCATAGGAATCCCCATCAGGAAGCCGACCGGCGCGAGCGCACTAGCCGTCACGACCAAGCGTCCCCACAGTGGAACAGCCGAGGCAACGTCGAACAGCCGCGGCAGCACCAGCGGATAGACACCTACCACGGGCGGAAGCAATATCAACGCCAGTCGAAGCGGCACGCGCCGAGAGACAGCACTTCCAGCGCCGGAGAAGAGGAGAATTGAGAAGAGGACGGTTGCCATGGCGTACGAGGGGGACCCCAAGAAGAGGATGAACCGCTGCATCAACGGAATCTCTACGCAAAGATACCCCAGACCGAGCAGTGAGAAGTAGACCAGGGTCGCCCTCAGTGGGCCGCCGCGCTGCTTCAGGGCGGCAACCGGCATCAGAATGATCAAGCCCGCAGCGATCAGCGCCAGCACCAGCAGAATCAACATCACGAAGTAGCCTGCTCCACCAAAAGGCTGCCACGTGTGACCAACGCTAGCCAAGACGGTAGGTGCCTGTCCCCACCGGAAGAAATGGCCGAAGAAGGGCTTATCATCAGTTGGTGGTCTCACATCGAAGGGGTATCCTTCGTACCAAGTCTCCCTGTCCCGGGAATCCAACAGAGCAACGCAGGCCCGATGGTAGTTGGGCTCAGCCAGCACGTTGTGACGATTGACCTCCTCGGGACGGATGTCCGGGAGATACACGAGGTCGAAAGCCCTCTCCTCCGCGAACACACGCACAGCCTCCAGTTCCTCGGCAACGAAAGGCCCTCGGCGAACCAGGATCAGCATTTGCCGATAGCTCCGCAGGGCCAAGATGCTAAGGTGAGGCCGACCGCCGGCCTGCTCCAGGGACTCCACAGCCAGAGCGAAGGCACGGATCGATTCTGAGGGCGGTATCTGGAGCCAGCGCGTCACAGCCAGTAGGCCATTTGGTTTGAGCTTCGCGAGGTAGTCGCGGAACGCCTCAAGTGTATACCTGTAGTCCTCGTTCAGGCTGTAGGCGCCCGACGTGACAGTGCGCTGAGGTGCGTTTAGCGAAAGGATGAGCACATCGAATTGATCGTGGGTGCGCCGCGTGTACGTGCGACCCTGCTCCACAACGACGCCAACGCGGGGGTCATCGTACAGGTCGCCAGCCCAGTCGCCCTGCCTTCGCACGGCCTCGACGATCAGGGGATTCGCCTCCACGACAGTAACCTGGCCGGCACCCTGCGCAAGGGCCGTCACGACGTCGGAGCCCCCTCTGGGCTCCAGCACGAGGGTCTCCGCTCCCGGCCGCAGCCGATAGGGGAGGGCTGTCAGCAAGCAGTCTGTATACGCGAGTTCCTCGAAGCCGGGCTCGAGCTGGTGCACGTAGTTTACGTCGTCGCCGTCGACCGTGAGTCCGCGTTGAGGAGGCGGTTGACTGGGACAGCGGAAGCCGCTCCCCGGCAAGCCGCGGATGCTGTCCGAGCTAACCACGTCCACGCGCGAGAAGCCGTTCCAGCGCCGGAAGATTAGCTCCGCATCGGGGTACTGTAGCAGGTAGCTGAGGCTCTTGTAGGGCGAAAGGGTGATGCGGAGGAACGCAGGAGTTCGGAAGGCCGCCAGTACGAGGACGAGAAGAGAGACGCCCTGGACGACACGGAGGACCCGAACCGCTGCGGCCGAATAGCCGTGCATGAAGCGAGGCAGGGCTTGTGACGGAGAGTC
>JASFVD010000404.1:0-3183 GCA_050050015.1 Anaerolineae bacterium
AAGGCTGGCTACTGCGGCATCGCCGTCCTTGACGATATTCGTCTCGAAGCCCGCAGCCTGCAGCGCCTCAGCGAAGATGATGGCAAGATCCTCGTTGTCCTCGATGATCATCGCCAGTTGGTCGTTCATGGTCTTCTCCTTTGTTCTTGATGAAGCGGCAGGGTAACCGTGAAGGTGCTCCCTCGTCCCACCTCGCTCTCCAAGCTGATGTTGCCGCCCATCAGCTCTACCAGTTGCCTGACGATAGACAGCCCCAGGCCCACGCCAGTGTGTTCTCGCGTCACGGAATCGTCCACGCGCCGGAACGGGGTAAAGACCAGGTCTTTGTCCTCCTCCGCGATCCCCGGCCCGGTGTCGGAAACCTCCATGATCCACTGCGACGGATCGTCTCCGTCTGCTCCGCCGATACGCACGTGGATGGAGCCCTCGTCGGTAAACTTGATGGCGTTGGTGGTCAGGTTGACGAGAACCTGGTGTAGCCGTTCCTTGTCTCCGTAGACGGGCCGGGGCACGTTCTCGTCGACCTCCACGGTGAGGTCGAGTCCCTGCTGGTCCGCCAGCACGCCTACTGTGGACTGCAGGTCCTCGACCAACGTCTCTGGAGAGAACGGTGTTGGATGGAGCGATATCTCTCCGGCCTCAATGCGGGCTTGATCGAGCAGGTCGTTGACGATGTTCAACAGCTTGTCCGTGTTGTTCTCGACTCGCCTGAGGGCATCATCCTGTTTCTCCGCCAGGGAGCCATAGATGCCTGCTCGGAGCATCTCGGCGAAGCCCTGGATAGCTCCCAGGGGCGTGCGCAATTCGTGGGACACCATGGAGACAAATCGTGATTTCAGGCGGTCGAGTTCCATCAGACGCTCATTTGCGTTGGCCAACTCCTCGTTTGCCTGGCGCAACTCCCGAGTGCGGTCCTCGACGCGCTGGTCCAGCTCCCGGTTGAGTGCCCGGACATTGCGCAGCGCGTTCTCCAGGTTTCGTGCAGAGATCCAGGAGACAAAGGCGAAGGCGAAGAAGCCTAGCATAGTTGGCACGGGAGGGATGTATCCTGGAAGACTGAGGGCTATGGCAGAGACTACGGCGCTGCTCAGCCCCGCCGCCGCGAAGCTCGCCCATGGACGGAGCAGGACGCTTGCCATGAGAATGGGAATCGTGAAGAGAAACACGGAGCGACCATCGACGACTTCGGGTGGTTCGTCTATGAAGGCGAAAGTCAAGGTCAACAATACCAGGAATAGAGAACTGGCCAGCGCCCCTGACCAGCGGCGATTGACCATGTAGATGCCTGCGATGCCGACCAAGATGGCCAGAATGGCCTGGGAGAGCAGGGCCATTTGATAGGGGCTTACTGAGTGGGCAAGACCTGCGACGACCAAAGCCGTCAAAGTGACGAGAGTAAGCCCCGTCACGCCCACCAAGAGGATGTTCAGTAGCTTGCGCCGGCGGGCGTCATCGGGATCTTCCGCGCGGACCTGCAAGAGTTGTTCAAGCATCTAGATCTCCACTACTCGGCCGCGAGCGCAAGTGCACTGAGAACTGCGGACTGAACCACAAGCTCTGGGCAGTATAGACCCTTCCCGATCCAGAGCGGCGGGTAGGGCGGATCGCCGTGCTCGCCCAACCAACCAGCGCCTCGCTGAATCATGTCAGGAGGCACGACCCCGCTTTGCCGTTGCCAGATGGTCAACGCCTGCAAGGCGTAAGCCGTCTCCTCGGCCGTGGAACGGCCGAAGAATCCCCATCCGCCGTCGTCTCGCTGAGTCGCCATCAGCCAGCTCATTGCGCGGAGCCACTCATCGTCGAACTGCCCGCTATACGCGATCAAGGCGTGGGCTGTGGCGTAGTAGGGGGATAGATGCCACTTGTCCCGCCAGAAGCCTCGATGTTGCCGTCCCCGCAGGAACTCAAGAACTTTCCAGACGCTGGCATTCTTCTTTGTGTATCCTCCAGTCACCAGAGCCTCCAGCACGTGGATGTTGGCACTGATGGAGGGGTCCGCCTCGAGGGAGAAGCACCGGAAGTGCGTCTTTTCCTCAAACCGGAGAATCGGCTCGATGTCGACCGTGCGCCCTAGCCGGGATAGCACGGTGTATGTTAGGGCCGTATCATCGCTGTCGGTCGGCGTATACCCCTCCGCCTGCGGGACGCCGATAGGGTTCCAGAGGCCCTGCAGCCAGTCCAGCAGGGGTTGACACTGGGTCAGCAAACCATCGTCGACGTCCCTCAGCAGCGATAGGTTCCACAGGACCCAACCGACCTCGAACACGTCGCTGGGCGCCACCACGGGCGCCCCGCCATCGTCGTGAACGATCCCCGACAGGTAGTCGAGGGCGCTCCTGGCTCCTGTGATGCCGGCGAAGTATGCGGTGGCCGACGGGCTGTAGTCGACGGATCCGTTTGCGGACTGTAGACTGTCAATGCTCAATAGATGGTGGTCGTCACCAGCCATTTCCGCGGAGAAGGCGAGTGTGACGTCCCGGCTTATGACACCGCCGACGGCTCTGAGTGCCTGGAGCTTCCTGAAGCGAGCATAGTTCATGGTGCTCATCCACGTACCGTTCAGCGCTGGTACCTTTTCCAGGCCCGGCACAGATCGTAGTTGCTCCGCTAGGGTGGGTACGATCATCTCGAACCCGATGGGCCATCGTGTGTAGTCACCCTGGCCTATTCTTTCGCCGTATTCTGAGAGGGCCTGGGATGCGCGCAGTACGTGATCTGAGGCCGGATCACCTGTCTCCGCCATGGCGACGACAGCCGCTAGGGTAGAAGCGAACCGGTCTGGATACCACACGGGCCAACTCGCACCCCAGCCGCCGTCCGGCAGTTGATGGGCCACCAACCATTCGCGGGCGGGCTCCGTGAGCTGAGACTCATTCAACCGGGCCACCCAGGCTGAGTCATAAGGCGATGAGCTCATTCGGCTCTGGCCGGGCGCCAGGGCACCGAGGATCTCTTCCCAGGTCATGGCTGGCTCCGGAGGTCTTCCGTGAGAACGACCTGCGGCAGCGGGAACCAGATTCCGTGATGCTGCAAGCCCACACCCTGCACGTTTCCTTTATTTACCCTGTAGAATTCTCTCATGTGCTCCCATTCATCCCTCTTCAGGTCTTCATATCTAGGAGATGATCGACGCGCGTACAGGTGATCGAACAAGATTGCGCGAAGAGTCCTAGCGTCGAGATA
>JASFVD010000405.1:0-3181 GCA_050050015.1 Anaerolineae bacterium
CCCGAGGTGTAAAGAAGATGTAGATGACGGTCACAAGCATGAAGGCTACCGCTCCTACGCGATGAAGCAGTCGAATAACGTAGCCCCCCTCCCCGGAAGCCATGGTCCGGCTGAACCAGGGGACGTAGATCATTATCCCGGTGAGCATCAACAGCGCGAACGCCCCAGTGTGCAGCCAGTGCACCAGGCGCTGCGTGGCGTTGAACATCAGGAGTTCTTTCCGGCCCTCCGCCATGCTATACCTCCTCCACCTTGATCTGGGTACGCGCTACCAGCCAGTTGATGACCAGCCCCAGGCCCGTCGCTCCAACTGCGATTCCGCCCAGGGGCTGGATCACTCTCTGCCAGACGTCAGAAAAAGCGATGGGGGCTCTAGGATCAGCAGGCAGGTCGTAGACAGACGGGTCGTCGAGCAAGATGCTTAGGCGGTGCAGGCCTCCAGCCTCGTTCTCGCCGTAGAGCCTCGCTCCGTCAAAGCCCTGCCCCTTCAAGTCGTCGACGCGAGCCCTGGCCTGATCGAGCAACTCCTCGCGGTTGCCCCAGACCAGTGCCTGAGTGGGACATCGCTCCGCGCAGAACGGCCCCCCGATCCCCTCGCGAATCCTGTCCTGACAGAACGTGCACTTAGCTGCGGTAGCCTCCCCCGTCACGAGATTGACGCCTCCTAGGTGCGGGACCCCATAGGGGCAGAACTGGGTGCAGTAGCCGCAGCCGTTGCATATGTCCTGATCAATGGAAACGAAACCACGCTCATCGTGAAACACGGCACCGGTGGGACAGACGTTGACACAGGCAGCCTCTGTGCAGTGCATGCACTGGTAGTTGACGAAGGGCCACTCGGCCTCCGGCTTGGCCAGCTTGATCAACGTCCATGTGTCCGCCGAGAGTTCACTCGGTGTGTCGTAGAGCCCCGCGGGATCTTTCTCCGGCGTCGTCTCATTCCACTCCCGGCACGCGTTCTGACAGGCCCGGCACCCAATGCACTTCGACGTATCATAGAGTATGGCTAACTTATTTTCTGTGCTCAGTCCCTCAGCAGCCTCAACATCAGTGGGGGAAAGGAACACGCCACCCAACCCCAGCCCGGCGAGTTTGATGAACTGCCTACGATCGAGAGACATAGTGGCCTCCTAGTCCTGCTCTTGTCCGGCCTGTTCTTCGTCTGCTTGCGCCAGTCTTGCAGCCGCGGCAGCACCCGCCGCCCCGACGGCCAGTCCCGCCACGCCGCCGATTACACCCGCCCCAGCAACCGTCATACCACCGTCGGCTTCCTCCACTGCGGGATACGTATCCGGCGGCGTAACCTTCTGGATGTCAACCGGCTCGTAAGTGTCAAGCTCCCAGAAATCGGGGATGGCGCAGGCAATGCAGCCGTGTCCGGACCCCACTGGCCAGCTCGTGCCCTGGTTCCAGCGCACGGTCGGGCAGTTGTAGAAGGCAACCGGTCCCTTGCAGCCCATCTGGTAGAGGCACCAGCCCTTGCGGTGCCCCTCATCACCCCATTCCTGGACGAACTCGCCGGCGTCGAAGTGACCGCGGCGCTCGCAGTTGTCGTGGATTCGTGCGCCGTGGGCAAACAGAGGCCGGTTCAAGTCGTCCATCGCGGGCAGCGCATTGAAGGTCAAGTAGTGGACCACTGTGGCGGTCAGATTGACGACGTTCAGGGGGCAGCCCGGCAGGTTCAGCACCGGGGTGTTGGTCACCAACTCCATCACGCCCTTGGCATCGGTTGGGTTCGGCGCCGCCTTCGGAATGCCGCCGAATGTCGCACAGTTGCCGACGGCAATGATGGCTGTAGCCTTCGCCGCCGCCCCCTCCAAGATGTCGACGGCGCTGTGACCACCGACAGTGCAGTACACGCCATCGCCGCCAGTGGGAATGGCTCCCTCGACCACCAGCAGGTAGTTCCCGGCATCAATGGTCGCCTGCTTGGCTGCCTCCGCCTGGTGTCCCGCGGCGGCCATCACGGTCTCATGATAGTTGACTGCCAGCACATCGAGCACGAGCTCTGCAGCAGTGGGCCGAGATGCCCTGAGGAACGACTCCGTGCACCCGGCGCAGTCCTGGAACTCGAGCCAAACCAGCGGCGGCTTTCCGGGGGACTGCAGAGCGTGGGCGATGCGAGGGACGAATGCATTGTCAATTGCCAGCGTGCCGGCCATCACGCCGCAGAACTCTAGGAACTCCCGGCGCGAAATCCCTCGTTGGCTCAAACTCTCCTGCAAGCTTGAACCGCTCATATCGTTGACCTCCTTTTGTGGTTGAAGTATGGCAGAATCAGCCTGTCCGTCCGATCGCTCAGACGAGCAGCCGATGCTACTGGAAAGAGCAGAGTGCCTCCTCCACACGACGGGAAAAGGGTGGAACCGGGGAATTGCACAGAACGAGTTGGACCCATAAGAAGAGGTTCATATCGGCGATTATACACAAGCACGCGTGAGCGTGTCAAGACGTCTTTCTATCGCACCGCAATGATACCAGAACAGGCTCAACTGCTCCAATGCTGATGTGCTTCTGGTCTGGGTGATGTTTGTAACGCGCCAGTCACCAAGCAGGCAGTCAAGTCTGGCCATGTTGACTTCTGATTCGCGTTCGGTAGAATAGCCAACCGTGAGCTGCTGTGGGAGGCCAAGCTGAGAGAATCGCTATGATTGCCACCGGAACGATCATCAACGTCTTGACCGTCCTCGTGGGAGGAATGCTGGGTACGCTGCTTGGGAATCGTCTGCCGGAGAGGATGCGAGAGACTATTATGCACGCCGTGGGTCTTCTGACCTTAGTGATCGGGTTCCAGCTCTCGCTGGAGACCGGGAACATCCTGATCGTCCTGGGCAGCCTACTTCTGGGTGGGCTTGTCGGCGAGCTCCTGAGCATCGAGAAGAGAATCGACGACATCGGGCGCTGGCTCGAGCGAAGGACTGCCACCCAAGAACGCTCAGGCGGGGAAGTTGCGACCAGCAGCTCCACCAAGGCCACCACGCCGTTCAGCCATGCGTTTCTCACAGCAAGCCTCGTGTTCTGCGTCGGCCCCATGACGATTCTGGGCTCCATCCAAGACGGCCTGACCGGCGACTATACGCTCCTGGCAGTGAAGTCGACGATGGATGGCTTCTCCAGTCTGGCCTTTGCTTCCACGCTGGGTCCGGGCGTGATCTTCTCCGCCATTACAGTGCTCGTCTAC
>JASFVD010000406.1:0-3172 GCA_050050015.1 Anaerolineae bacterium
GGATCCGCCGGGCCCCGGCGATACCGAGCTGCACCAGGTTAAAGGAGAAGATCGAGATGAACGTGGGGAACTCCAGCGCTCCCATGAGACCCATGAAGCCCACAACTTGGCCCAGGCTAATGGCGTCCTGCCGCCAAAGAAGCAGCGCGTGGAGAAAACCTCCGGCCCAGCAGGAGGTGAAGACCAGCATGGGCCAGTAGCGAGCCTGAATCTGCCCTTGTCTGACGAAGGTGTCTCGAAAGCTGCGGGCATCCCGGACGAACTTGAGCCACTCGCGCTTCTCCTGCGCGTTGGCCTTCACGACCTCGATCCCCGCAATGGCCTCCGCCAGCCCGGCGTTCATCTCGCCGAACTGCTCCCGCTGCGCCAGACTGACGGGCTTCAGGCGGCGGTTGTAGTCGGCTACGGTCAAAGCCCAGAGAACCACGAAGATGGCCGGAACCGGCAGGAGCCGCCAACTGAGCCGCCAGATCAGCGCGACGGGGACGACGATGGCCATGGCCGAATCGATAATCAGCATCAGGCCGGGACTGAACATGAGGTTGAGCTGCCGCACGTCGTTCGTTGCGCGAGCCATCACGTCGCCTATGCGCTGCCGGCCGTGAAACGTCTGACTCTTGCCCAGCAGGTTGAGGTACAGCTCATCGCGAGCATCCCTCTCGATGCGCTGGGCCAACACCTCGATGGCGAAGTTGCGGATGAGTCCCGTGAGGCCCTGGCCCGCCGCTGCCCCCGCGATGCCAAGGACGACAGCCAGCAGCGCTGATGCTTGCCACGCCGGGCCCGTGATCACGTCGAACGCCCGGCCAATGAGGACCTGACGGTAGCTGTAGGACCAGTTGTTGAGGATGGCGGCCAAGATGGTGCCCAGGGGGAAGAGGGGGTAGCGCATAGCATGGGAGATGATCCAGCGGACCGGGCCCGAGCGGTTGTAGCCGTATTCGGTTTCCAGGGTGAATTCGCTCTTAGCCACAGCGTTCCTCTTGGATAGCGTGACGCCTGTGATGCGCGAGCGGGCGCCCGGTGATGGCGCCCGGCCCGACCTACGTATCGATGCGCCCGAAAGCGCGGAGTGTCGTGAGTGTCTCCAGGGTGACGTGGCCCCGCCACTCGAGCTTGGCCCGTTCCCATACCTGGGGATAGAAGTCACCCCAGGTCCACGTCGGTTCCCACGTGCCCTCGCCGGTCTGGCGATCGATGGTGTAGTCGAGGTGCTGCTGGAGATCGTCCCACAGCATGTCCGCCATGGCGGAGTCCGGAGACGGAGCTATCTTGAGCGGCGTCGCGCAGTAGCCGCTCCATTCGTCGGGCTCGCGGCAGACGATCTCCGGCGTCAGGTCTTGGAGCCGCGGGATGAGTCGATCCCTGAAGCGCTGCGGCAGGGCTGGCTCCTCGGCCAAGTTGAGCGCGTAGCGAAGGGCGTCTCCGCCGCCGGCAAATGCCTCCTCGTTGAGCGTCTCAACGGCGGACACCGTCTCCTCGGTCACGTCGGTGAGCCAGTCGTTGGGAACGAGCTTTCTGTAGTGGTGGAGGAGCCCCACGATCTTCGCCCGCGGGATCACGAGGAAGTTGTCAAAGGTCCGCGCCAGGCTTCCGTCCTCGTCGTGCCACCAGGGGGCGTGCGGGTAGTCATTGGCGTCGTCTGGGATTACGCGCCAGAGGCGCCTGTCCTCGTCAAACGTCTCGAGCAGGAAATCCACTGCCCCGGCCACCAGCGGGTGCGTCGATTCGCGGTCCAGCTCGCTGAGAAGCTCCAGCGCGATCCCCGTGCAGAGCGCGGAGGAGCTGGGCGTGCGCAGGTCCGGCTCCAGGGCGCGCCCGAACCCTCCACCGGCGTCTTGGTAGGCGCTCAGCGCCTCCACGACGCGGTTGGCAGGCGCTCCCTCGAAACGATGCTCGAAGGCCGCGCGATCCAGCGGTCTCGCCTCCTCCTTGAGGAACTTGCGCGCGCGCTGGAACTGCTCGAAAGTCAGTCGGTTCATAAATGTCTCCAGATTGGCAGAGCCTCGATTCTACAACGGATACGGGGGTCCGTCCAGCGCTTCCGCTGCACCCGATCCGAGATCGTATAATTGTCGCCCTTGGTTGGCGACCGAGCTCACTGCGTGCGGCCTGTCGGCGGGCCGTCTTTTTCCAGCCTGTGCTGAATGCGGAGCACCAGGAACGTGAGCCATGGCGAGGGTCGCTTCTTGTCGGCGAAGGACCAGCCCTTCCACGCCCGGTACATGGAGCCGGCCGTGTAGCGACCTTGCTCATCAGCCTGCCCCGTGATCGTCTCGACCACCTCCTGGAAGCGCGGGTCCCCGCGAACGAAACGGAAGCGGCTGAGCACGTCCGCGACGTGCAGGATGTCGTACCACACGAAGGGGTACTTCAGCCTGCGAAAAGTCGTGCCGATGCCGAAGAGATACATCTTCCTCTCTGCCTGTCGATCCCAGTTCGTGAGCAGCATCTCCGCGCCCAGTGCCGCTGCCGGGTGATCGTGCCAGCCGATCGCGTCCAGCGCGCGCAGCGCGTGCAGGTTGGATACGGGGCAAGGATCGTCCTTGCGGCCAGGACCGCGGAAGCCGGTGCCAGTGGCGCAAGGCCATCCTCCCGGCGGCCTGCGCCCCGGGCCGGGCTCCCTGACCAAACCGACCAGATGCCCGGCTGCGCGCTGAACCGCAGGATGTTCGGCCAGGCCGAGCGCCGCGAGGCTGAATAGGTTGACCGTCGCATCGCACAGGGCCCAGCCGAGGGTCGGCTCGCCGGTCCCCCCGTATGCCTCGGCGATCTCGACGACGAGTTGAAATGGCCCGTCAGGATGCTGCTGCTCCAGCATGCGTCCCACGACGGCCTCGAGCCCCGGGTCTTCTGCCCGCACGCCGAAGTCGGCCAAGACGGGCAGCTTGTTGAACGGGTGCTTGGCGTCGTTGTGGCGCTTGAGCGGGTAGCCGGGCCACGTGGCGACCTCCTCGATCAGGCCCTGCACGTGAGGATGGGTCACCATCGCCTGTCGGGCGGCCCGCACCTCTGGGTCGTCCTCTGGTCGGTCGAGCAGATCCAGCGACGTCCGGTAGCGCGTCCATGGCTCCTCGGACGCAAGGAGCCATTGGACTACGTCAGTCATCGGATCGTCCCGCGAACAGAGCTGAGGCGGGGCAGCCCAGGAGCCTCTGCTCGCAGTGGGAGC
>JASFVD010000407.1:0-3166 GCA_050050015.1 Anaerolineae bacterium
AACGGAATCCCATCCCAGGACGAGTACCTCATAGCTTCCTTGACTGGCCGCGTTCGCCAGGAGCATGCCTCCCCAGAAGACCCCGAGGCTCCAGGCGTGTCTCTTCTTCCGACTGAGTCCGATGGCAGCGTATGCGCCCAGTGTGGCGATCCACGCTTCCTCCCACAGAGGTTTGCGCATGGCCATGATCAGGAATCCCCGAGCCGCCTCATCGAAGTCGGCCGTGTCCATCGCAGATCCGGCCATATCCAACGATTGGTCGAGAATGAATCCCCCTCCGGCGAAGACCAACACGCTCCAGACTCCGAGCACGAGCGATAGCACCAGCATGACGACCCAGACGTAATGGCTGAATCCCTTCTTAACCGTCATTCAACACCTCCCGTGGATGTGCCGAGGCTGGTTGTTCCCGGTCTGCGCCATGCATCATAACCGCGAGGTGGTGTTAGTGTCATCCCCCGAAAGTGTCATTCAAAGGGTTACTCGGCAAACCGCAGGGTGCTCGGATCTGCTGAGGCGCAGGAAAGGTATGACCCGCTCTCCGCCGGCGTGCCAACGTGTCAGATGGTTCTGTCCGGCATTTGACGCTTCCGGCAAGGCGTCCTCTTGAAGGTGGTTGGCTGGTCGGTCCCGCCCAAGACATGGGAGGGCAGGTGTCACCTTCAAGCGCGCCGTCGCGGAGCCCTCTTGGACCTCCGTTGGGAGTGCACCGCCAGTCGGAGGCCAGGCTGTCCAGGTCTCAGCCGGCAGCAAGGTGTTCGAAAGGCTCTCGCCACCGGGGCCAGTTGGAGACCCTGGAGACCGGTCTGGGACGAGCGTGCGCCGCGGAACGCAGCTCCACTGGCATGGGCTTGCGGGAACGCCCCGCCGATCGTCCAGATCGAGTCTTGTGTCCGCGCCCACAACAAGCTTGCGACACTCTCCTGAGAACTGGTCCTGTCACCCGCGCCGAAGCCGTGTCAAGACCGAGGATCGGCTGGCAAGCTATGGGGACCGCTACTGTTGTCCTCGGCGAAAGAGCGCCGAGATCACGCGTCGAGCCGGCGACTGTGCTATTCGCCGTTCTTCTCCTTGTACACTGACACAAACCAGAGAAACGCGATCCCGATGAAGAACACGCCCATGCCGCCGAAGAACCCAAATGACCCACCCCAGAACTGACCGATTCCTACTAGGTTTCCCACGTCATCCTCCTTTTCTCTCTGTTTATGAGCCATCGTCCAGCCTGCCCGTCACTCGCTCGGCAAGGAGCTGACGAAATCAGCCACTAGTTCGATATGGGCCTTCTCGTGCTTCCAAGATTTAAAGGTGTGCACGAGGTAGAATGGATCCGCGGTGACGACAACGATCATGTCGAGATCATCCACCAGCACAATCAGCTGCCCGCCGTGGCCCCACGCGAAGTTGACGTGGTGGTCACCGGCACTGGCAGACCACCAATGATAGCCGTAGCCGATGTCCCGAAAGCGGCCGATGTTGTCCCAGGCATCCTCCGAATAGGTCTGCAGGGAATCGCGCACCCAGTGCGCGGGGATGACTTGCTTTCCCTCATGTTGGCCGTCGTTGAGGTACAAGATACCGAGTCTGGCCATGTCACGGGCCGTCATGTGTAGGTCCCCGCAGCCGTTGTTGTGCCCGTCCCAATCCGTGCCCCAATCGCCCGCCTCGGCGCCGATTGTGGAGAACAGATGCTCCTCGGCGTAGGCTCTGAGGTGCATACCACATGCCCGGTCTACGATGATCCCCAGCCAGTTGGACGTCAGATTGCTGTAATGGAAGGCGGTTCCCGGATCGGAGACGAGAGGGAACGCTTCGATGAGCGGGACGTAGCGACCCGACAAGAGCCCATCCCAGAGGGCGGGATCACTCTCCTCCGAGGGATATCCGGCGCGCATCTGCAGCATCTGCCGGATCGTGATCTGCTCCTTCCTTGGATCACTGATCTGGGCGGTGACCTCGGGGAAGAACTCCAGCATCCGCTGATCGACACTCGACAGACAGCCCTGATCCAGCGCAAGCCCGACCAGGGCAGACGTATAACTCTTCGTAACAGACTGCAATCGGGCCTTCTGCTCAACCGACCCTTCATTGAAGTAGTCCTCGGCGATCAGCCGGCCGTTCTTGACCACGAGCAGCCCGAACAGCTTCTCCAAGTCAGCTGCATCGAAGTAGAGTTGGGCTACCAGCGTCGGATCCAGCCCCTGCTCCGCGGGCGTCGATACGTCCCAATCGTCCCCAGGGAGCGGCGCATAGCCAACCGCTTCGACCTCCGCAGCCGATGGCCCGCATCCGACCAGTGCTGATGACACGAGGGTTGATAAGAGCACGATCCAGGTGGAGACTAGGCGCAGAGAATGGCGCCCCAGGTTGGAGCGGATCAAGACAATCTGCTTCATGTGTGGCCTCCGTTTCGTGCACCCCTCAGCATCTCGAGTCGGATCGCCTGGCAACGTGCCCTCGGCAACGATGATGACGATGTCGAGGTCATCCAACAGGCAAGTGCTCCTTCCGGATCTGGCAGGAGCCAACATGTCGAGCCGCACGGGTCTGCTCATTCGACCACCAGAGCGCCTCCTCCACGCCCTTGATCTGGGCACATGTGAAGACCGGACCATCCTGGCAGCAAGTGAGATGATTGATCTGACAGTGACCGCACTTGCCCAGGCCACACTTCATGCGGCGCTCCAATGACAGGTAGATCTGTGCTTCGGGTATCCCCTTTCCCAGCAGCTCCATCAACACGAAGCGGTACATAATCGGCGGGCCGCAGGTCGCTGCGACGGTGTTGCGCGGGTTGACGTTGATCTTTGGAAAGAGGGTCGTGATCACTCCCACGTTCCCCTGCCAATTCCCGTCCGCCCGATCGACCGTCATATGGAACTCGACGTCGTCCCGCGCGCCCCACTCCTCCAGTTCCTCTCGGAAGAGGATTCGGTCGGGGTTGTGGGTGCCGTAGAGAATGACCACCCGCCCGAAGGCGCCCCGCTCATCCAGCACCTGGTTGATGAGCGAGCGCAGCGGTGGAAGCCCCATGCCGCCGGCGACGAAGAGGACGTCCTTGCCCCGCATCCTGCCGATGGGAAACCCGTGGCCGAAGGGGCCGCGGATGCCGATGACGTCGCCGGGCACCAGCCGGTGCAGCGCGCTCGTCACGTCGCCGACGCGC
>JASFVD010000408.1:0-3155 GCA_050050015.1 Anaerolineae bacterium
CGTTACCGGGAGGCAGAGCTTCACCGATTGAGAGGGGAGCTGCTGCAGCAGCGAGGTGACGACGTTGAGGCCGAGGCCAGCTTCGACAGGGCTATCGATGTGGCGCGTCGCCAGCAGGCCAGATCGTGGGAGCTGCGGGCTACGGTCAGTCTTTGCCGGTTGTGGCAGCGTCAAGGTAAGAGAGAGGAGGCCAGACAGCGCCTGGAGAGGATCTATGGTTGGTTCACGGAGGGATTCGATACACCCGACTTGATTGAAGCCAGGACGTTGCTTGCGGATCTGTCGTCATCAGCGCGTGACTGAAATGCCAGCATTGCCCCAGAGGCATGGAGAAAGGAGTCCCCTGTCACAGTCCTCACCCTCCGTGCCTCTGAGATCGTAACGTCTGGTCGAAAGCGTGGTAGCCGGTGCGCTGGCCCTGAAACCTCATTTTCCGGTCGCAGCGAAGTGCTCCGCGATACCGGTGTACCGGGCTGTCAATTTTCGCCCGTGATTGGGCCAGTGGTTTTCGGCTAAGATGGGCCACTCGTAGGGATGGCGCTGCATGCGAAACTCCTGTCGGCGGATGACGAACAGAACGTGTTCGCTAGGAATATGCAGGTTCAGTAGCCACCTCCTTCCGGGGACCGTGGGCTCTGAAGCTCGTTCCAGTGATCACCACGATCTGAGCCTGATGGGAAAGGCGATCCAGGCCAGCCGCAGCCAGCAAGGGCTCGCCGAACACCTCAGGCCATTCCTCCGGGGCGCGGTTGCTGGTGAGGAGGATGCTCCCGCGCTCGTATCGCTCGTTGATGACGTCGTACAGGTCTGCAGGGCCCGGCGAGACGAGGGGCTTGAGCCCAAAGTCGTCCAATACCAGCAGATCTGGTTTGAGAAGGGCCTGGAACCGCCGCTCCAGGGTCCCGTCGGCGCGCCCGCCGTTGATCTGCCGCAGCATCTTGTAGGTGTTGATGAAGAGGGCCGTGAAGCCCCGGCGACACGCCTCGTGGGCCAGGGCTTGGGCCAGGTGGGTCTTGCCGACGCCGGTGGGACCGCAGATCAGGACGTTCCGTCTCTGGCGGATGTAGGTGCAGGTAGCGAGGTCGAAGATTTGCTGGCGGTTGATGTGGGGATTGAAGGCGAAGTCGAACCCCTCCAGGGTCTTGGTGGTGTTGATCGACGCCCGGCGGATGCGCAGGGCCAGCTGTTTCTGAGCCCTGCGTTCCACCTCGTCCTCAAGCAACCGGGCCAAGAACTCGATGTAGGTCCACTGCTCGTCGATGGCCTGTTGGTTGCGGACGTCGAGGGTCTGGAGGATGCCCGACAGACGCAGCCGTTTCAGGAAGGGGACCATCTGGTGGGTCATCTCCACAACGCACCTCCCGTCAGGTGCCCGACCAGTTCCTCCGCTTTCCGAGCAAAGACCATCGTCGGGGGTGATGAGGCCGCAGGATCGGGAAGCTCCTCGGCGTCCAGGCCCTGCTCCAAGATGCGCTTGATGGTCATGTACGCCGGGTCGTCGAAGCGCCACGCCCGAGCGCAGGCGACTTCGAGCCGCTCACGTCCGAACCGATCGCCCAGGCGCAGGAGCCGCCCCGCGGTGCGCAGTCGATCCTCGGGTCGGTGGTCCAGCAACGCGTCGACCACGTTCCGGGTGAAGGGTCCCACCTCCGCGGCCTGCTGGCGACAGGTCTCACGGGTGAGGATCAGCCCCGGCACCTTGTGGGGTGGCATATGATCCAGGTGCGTCATCCGTCGGCCGGGCCGCCCGGCACGCGTGTGAGTGGCCACCAGTTGATAATCAGCGGTGTAGACGTGCACCTCTCGGCTGCCGCCGCGCACCCAGAGTTGTTGCCCCACCAGGCGGAAGGGCGCCGAGTAGTAAGCCTGGTCGAAAACCACGTGGCAGTCGCGATGGAGCTTGACCTGCTTCCACACCGCCATGTCGTAAGGGGTGTTGGGCAGCGGCCTCAGCGTTGCCTGCTCCAGCTCGAACCGCTCCAGGGGCTTCTCCTTGGTCGTGCCGTGAATGCGGTATCCAGCCGTCGTGTTCGCCCAGCGTCGCACGTCCCGGTTGGCCTGGGTGATGGGGGTGATCTCTCGCCCGCCCAGGAAGTTCCGTTTGACGTAATGCACGCCACCGCTCTCCACCTTTCCCTTGTGGCGCGGCGTGACCGGGCGACAGGGGGCGATCAGGAAGCTGTAGTGCTCGGCGCATTCGCGGTAGGACTGCTGCACCTGAGGGTCGTCGAAGCAGGCTCGCACAACGGCGGCCTTGAGGTTGTCGATCACCAATCGCTCCGGCACGCCGCCGAAGAAGGCGAAGGCGTTCCGGTGCAACCGCAGCCAGGTCTCGACCTTCTGGTCGAAGACGAACTCCACGTACTGGTGGCGGCTCCAGGAGAGGGTCATGACAAACGCCCACGCCTTACGCCGCTCACCCGTCTCCGGGTCGACCATCTTCCCGGCGTAGCCGAAGTCGACTTGCCCCTCCTCCCCGGGCCGCGTCTCCACCCGCACGGTCACGTCGGGCGTGGATGGCTCAAGGCGGCGCACGAAACGGTACACCGAGGCATAACTGCCGGTGTATCCGCGCTCCTTCAGCCGCTCGTACGTGGCCGCGATCTCCACGCCCTCCTTCCGCAACTTCTCCACCAGCTCGCGATATGGCTCCACCGTCGACGTGTTCTGCGGCGGCGAGGAATCGTTCAGCGTCTCTTCCAGCAGCTGATGGAGCTCGCCCAACGAGGGCAGTGGCCCCTCCAGCAGCTCCTGCTCGACGGCCCACGCACGGTATCGGTCAACCGTCTTCCGATTGACCCTCAGGTCCCTGGCAATATGGCGGTTGCTTTGGCCCTGCCGAAACCGCCTCAGCATCTCTCGGATCTCCATGGTCTCTTTCCTCTTCCCGGGCATGTCTCCTCCTGTTCTCGTGGTTCAGAGAACCGGAAGTATGCCCGTGATAGAGGAGTCCCGCCAGCATCACCGTGGCCCAGTTTGGCCGAAAACGAGTGGCCCACTATGGCCGAAAAGAGGTGGCCCAGTTTAGGCGAAAACGCATGGCCCAGTTTGAGCGAAAACACCTGGCCCATTATCGTCCGAAAGATGACACCTGGATTGCCGCACCGAGGCCCCTCTCCTCGTGCTCCCGGTGGATCGCCACTTGGGCAGATGCC
>JASFVD010000409.1:0-3150 GCA_050050015.1 Anaerolineae bacterium
GGGAGACGACAGCTCCCTATCTGATAGGTGTTGGCTCAAAACGCAGTCGGCTGTCACGAACACAGCAGGGTTATCTGGCAACAGTATACCACGTCTCAGAAAACGTGCAAGTCTAGCCAGGAAGGTCGGCGTCGGCTGTCAGGTCCAGGACCGGGCGTGGTGCTCCTCCCTGCGCTTCGAAACGATCCGCGGCCGCATTCTTGTGCGCAGATCTTGGGTCGAACAGCTGTCCGTTCATCACGAGGTACACGCCCGCCGGCAGGATCTGTGCGGCGATGAGGCCGGCGCCGACGTTGAACGCAGCGTCGCTGTCCATGCACGCGGCTGGCTGCATTGCCCCGGTCAGCACGATCGTCTTTCCCTGGCAACTGGAGAAAGCCCGTGCCGTCTCAATCATCGTGTCGGTGCCGTGGGTGATGACGATGCGACGAGTGGGATCACCAAGCACACGCTCAGTGATCAGAAGCCGGTCTGACTCTGTGACGTCAAGGCTGTCTTTTCTTACCAGCGGCTCGATCTCGTAGTCGAGTGTGACGTTTGCCTGCCGCAGAATGCGGCCAACGGCGGGTTCTCCGATGGTGAACTCGCTCTCCTGAGTGGAGTACCGCTTGTCAATCGATCCACCAGTTGTGAATATCTTGACTCTCATCCGCGTTCCCCCCGCACCCGCACTGGCACCGGGGTGCTGCGCCATCGGTTCAGTCGCGACATCGTTTCATCGTCACTTTCTCACCACCGGCGGCTTCGGGCTTTCGTCGACGACGAGCCGCAGTACGTCGGAGCGCGCGTAGTGGCCTGCCGGGTCGAAGTCCACCTTGCTCCTAACAATCTCTGCCCTGTCCAGATCGGCGTAGAGGATGCCCTCCCGGTCGTAGAGCGGACCTGCGACGATATCGCCGAGAGGGGAGATGATGGCGCTCCCTCCGCGGCACATCACGTCCGGCGCGTCATCCAGCTCGTAGCGCATGGGCAGGTCTGAGGGGTACATAGCCTTCGTCACAAACTGGTTGCAGCCAAGCACGAAGCAGCGCCCCTCGCAGGCAATATGGCATAGCGTAGCTTGCCAGGTGTCGCGAGCGTCGGCAGTCGGCGCCAAATACAACTCAACTCCGCGGGCGTACATGGCGGCTCGCGCCAGAGGCATGTAGTTTTCCCAGCAGATGAGCCCGCCCAGTTTCCCCAAGTCGGTTTCAAGCACGGTCAGCGTGCTGCCGTCGCCCTCGCCCCAGATCAGACGTTCGGCACCCGTAGGCTTCAGCTTCCGGTGCTTCCCAAGGACCGTTCCTGCCGGACCTACGTAGAGCAGGGTGCAGTAGAGCGTTCCGCCACCGAAGTCCCGGTCGCGCTCGATGACGCCTATGGCGACGTAGACGCCAGCCTCGCGAGCTGCTTCCCCGATAGCCTGCGTGGTCCCACCTGGAATCTCGACGCTGTTCTCCCAGTACCGCTGCCACAGCGTACGCCCCTCCGGGCTGCGGCTGCCGACGACCATCCCGAAGCTCAGCCCGCGTGGATAGCAGGGGACGAAGGCCTCCGGAAAGAGAATCAGCCGCGCTCCCTGGGATGCAGCCTCCTGGATGAGCCGACAGACTTTGTCTACCGTTGCGTCGCGGTCGAACATGATGGGCGCCGCCTGGACGACAGCCACCCTGACAACGTCAGTCTTGGCCATAGGTTCCTCCTGAGGGACGTGGTTACTCAAGCTGCTTCACCAGACGGTGACTGAGCGTTGCGTACCCGAGCTGTCGATAGAAGGCCATCGCCGAATCGTTGAACGCATACACAGTCAACTCTACGGACCGAGCGCCTTTGGCGCTGGCCCACTCGTGGGCTTCTCTCATCAGGCGTCGACCGATGCCTGAACGCTGGAATCCGCGCTTGACGCCCAGATTCTCCACCGCGGCGTACCGGCGGGGCACGACGATGGGAATGTCGGGTGTCTCCCTAAGTACGACGTGCACAAACCCGACCAGCGAGCCGCTGACCTCTGCGACAACGAGGCCCTGCGCTGGGTCATCGATGAGGTTAAGGAGGAATTCTCGGGAGCGAGCAGGATCTTCGGGAGCCCTGAATCTTCTCGGAAGCCTATCGTGGTGGAGCCCGTCGACCTCGGCCATGATCTCGCAGAGGCTCTCAAAGTCATACTTGCCAGCCTGACGCAACACGACATTCGCCATCCTTGTCTCCCTGTGGAACGCAGTATGGAGGGCGACCTGCAGCGATTACGCCTTGGTTGCCACGAACATGCCACTGTCCTTCTGGATCCGAATGGCGCCACGCGAGGCTATCTGCCCGCGGACCGACCGGCGCAGAGCATCGACAGCCTTGTTGGAGACTGGCTCGCTCATCATCGACAACGCATAGGCGACGATCGGCTCAACCTCGGTCACAACCAGCGCGTTCTCCTGTCGATAGCGCCTGACCGTCGCGAAATGGCGCGACAGCTGCGGCACTCCGTTCTCCAGACCGAACGCGTGCGCCACGTTCTCGGCGTCAATGGTTCCGCAGTACCTGGTGACCAGCTGTCGCAGCTCTAGCAGGTGCCGCAGCCCGTTCGTCGTCACGAAGAGTCTGCCCTCGGGGCGCATCACGCGTCGCATCTCGGACAGAGCCGCATGCCGGTCTGGAACGTGAAACAGCATGTGATTGGCGACAACGCCGTCGAAGCTCTCGTCCCGAAAAGGGATGGCCTGGGCATCGAGAGCACGATACGTGATCTGATGCTGCCTGGTCCCGAGACTGTGACGCGCCTTAGCCAGCATGCCGGGTGAAAAGTCGGACAGCACGAGCGACCAGCCTGCGGGAATTCGATCGCCGTTCTCCAGCCAGAGGTCGCCCGGTCCGCAGCCTACGTCGAGGATGTCGCTTATCGTGGGCAGATCAAGACGGTCAAAGACCCATCGCTGCCACCGGTACTCGTTCGTGCTGAAGCGCTTATGAAGGGAGGTGCGAGCGTCGAGCTTTGACGCGTCCCTATACTGTCTCGCCCGAAGGTACTGTTGGTCCGTCATCCGTGACATGGTGATGGAGGGTATTCCTCCGACTTCCTCGACGGGCGATGCGCAACAGGCGGCACGATATGGCCCGACGATCCCCGTTTGTGGAAAAGCTCAACACGGCTGGTGAGGTCAATCCTGGAGCGGGCCCCAA
>JASFVD010000410.1:0-3147 GCA_050050015.1 Anaerolineae bacterium
CGACCTCGAACTGGGGAGGCGGACTCTATCTCAACCACGCCCAATCGGCGACGCTCGCTCGTAACCAGCTCTTTGACAACGTTGGCGAAAGAGGAGGCGCAATCGCCTCTCACAACTCCGACAGCGTCCTGCTCACGGCAACGGAGATCACCAGCAACGCTGCTGCGTACGGCGGAGGACTCTATCTGGACGGCAGTCACGCGACGCTGACGAACACGATGCTGACACACAACATCGCCAACAGTCGGGGGGCCGGCGCGTACCTGACAAGTGGCACGGCTCGTCTCTTCCACGCCACATTGGCCCGCAACGTCGGCCATCAGGGCGTCTACCTTGAGGCCGGTTCGGCGGCCTGGATAGCCAACACCATCGTGGTAAGTCACACCGTTGGGATAGAGGCCGGCACGGCCAGCTCTGCGACGCTGGAGGGCACCCTTTGGGGAGCCGGCGCGTGGGCGAACCTGACGGACACGTCGACAGCAGTCGGTGGAGCCGTCACCACCGTCGCCGACGTACGGGGAGAACCTGCATTCGCTGCCCCGGCTGCGGGCGACTATCACATCACGGGAGCGTCGGCGGCCATCGACGCGGGCGTCGACGCAGGTGTGGATGTGGACATCGACGGTGACCCGCGCCCTGTGCGAGGTGGCTACGACGTCGGCGCCGACGAGTACGTTGGCTGCCTGGCGAGCCTCAACGCAGGCGCGGTCTACACGTCCGTCCAGGCCGCCATCGACGCCAGCGGCAGCGCCACCGACGTCGTGAGAGTCGCTGGCAGCTGCTACGAGCACGACATCGTCCTGGACAAGACTCTCACGCTCCAGGGCGGCTGGAGCCCCGACTTCTCCATCCGTAATCCCGAGACACACATTGCCACCCTGGACGCCGAGGGGCGTGGACGCGTCATGCGCATCGCAGCCGGCTCGCCCGTCGTGGAGGGCCTACACATCGTCAACGGCTCGCTCTCCAGCGGGGACGGCGCCGGCGTCTACGTGGGCCCGGCCGCCTCTCCCACCGTGCGCCACAACCACCTCACCTCCAACGCCACAGGATCGCAGGGACAGGGTGGAGCCATCTGCGTCGACGACAGCGCGGCAGTCACTCTGGATGGAAACCGGATCTACGGGAACAGCAGCGGCGGTGCTGGTGGCGGGGTCTTCATTGACAGCGGCAGCGCCGTGATCGTCGACAACGTCATCCACGGCAATACCACCTGGAACGTCAGCGACGGCGGGGGGATCGCGATAGCCGCTTATTCGGCGGCCAGCCTCGAGCGCAACACTGTCACTGGGAACATGGCCCACCGCAACGGTGGAGGGCTTACGGTCGGGAGTCGCACTCTCGCGATGCTGATCAACAACATCGTCGCCGACAACGCCTGCTGTGATGCCTCTGGCTCGGTGGGAGGGGCAGGAATCTGGCTGGGCAGCGGAGACCACGTGCTGATCCACAACACGGTCGCTGATAACGAGGTGAGCGGCGACCATGGCGGCGTTGACGCGGAGGCCATCCGCCTGTACGGCGACGCGGTCCTCACCAACACCATCATCGCCAGCCACACCGTCGGCGTGGTCGTGGCTGATGCCGATCACACGGCTACGCTGGAGGGCACACTCTGGCACGCCAATGGGCAGGATACCAGCGGCGCAGGCACTGTCGTCACCGGGTCCGTGGATCTGCATCAGGATCCAACCTTTGCGCGTCCCCAAGCCGATGACTACCATCTGCTGGATGGCTCTCCCGCCATCGACGCCGGAGTGCCCAGCGGAGTGCGCGACGACGTCGACGGGGAGGCACGTCCTCGCGGACGCACCTACGACATCGGCGCCGACGAGTATCCGGATCCGATCTTCTTCATCTACCTGCCACTAGTGATCCGGGGCTCCTGACGATGATCACGGGATCATTGACGCCGGGCGTGTACAGCGCTTGACAAGCCCTTGCCCAGCCTCGTGCCTCTCGTTCGCCAAGAGGTCAACTGTGGGATTGCGCGCAGGCGTCCACCCCAACACGCCTGCCCGTCGCAGCTCCAAACAAGTCCGCCAGTGAAGAAGCCTGGTGTCGAATCATGGACTGTGCACATCTGCCGGCCATTCACCCCCACAGCAAGCTGTGGGGCATCCTGGCTTTTTCCCGTGACGCTGATGTATCAGGCGCGCCGTCTCTTCTTGCAGGATGCGTGTATCCCCATGTCGTCCGTCTTGGAGGTGAGCTATGAGGAACTCGGCCATATCGTGGGCCGTCGTGCTCAGCATGCCAGCGGGCGCCATAGGCGTGTAGAGCATCGGTCCTAGCTCCAGGTCCCGCGGATAGGGGACCGCCGCATCCGCCGCCAGGTCCCGCGGAAGCGGCTGTGCGAAGCTGCTGCGCTCCATCCCCAGCGGCTGCAGGATCTCCTCCGACACGTAGGCCTCGAAGGGTCTGCCGGAGATCACCTCGACGACGTACCCTGCCAGTGCGAGTCCGTGGTTGGAGTAGCTGGTCACCTCGCCCGGCGGCATCACCCGCCGGGGCATCTCCTCAGCCAGGTAGTCGCCCAACGGTCGGAGGTCCGCGGGGGGCCCTGCAAACGTGCGATCTCTGCCTCCGTCACCGGACTACGTCCGCAGCGAGGCTGCCAGCCCAAGGCCGGCGATCCCCCGAAGACCAGATAGAGGCCGTAGCCTACGATCACGAGCAGGAACGGACCCAGGAATGCCTCGGCGTGCCATCCGACGTGAACCCTCCAGCGGCTAAGCCGGCCCGCCCATTGACGTAGGCCATCCTGACCTTCGGTGACTCGCACCATCAGCAAGGCAGCAAGCGCAGGCCCAAAGTCGCACATTACGACGACGGGCAGCGAATAGGACGACGCTTTCTCTCCCATCACCGCCAGGGGTACGAGCACAGCCCACAAAATCGCGCACCCGAGGACGAAGAAGGCTGCCACGGGGTGCTTCTTGATCCACCCTACTGGATTCATCACGGACCTCGTTCTATGCAGGAGCGGCTGACAACCCATCGTCATTCCCAGGTCCGCCGGGCAGGCTTCGCGCTGCGCGCAAAAACACTCCGCAGCGCGAAGCCCACCGGCCCCCCTCTACCGGTCGCTGGAGCCCTCCGCTCCCGCGGCAGCCAGGACCACCTGCTCCCCAGCACCGTGATACT
>JASFVD010000411.1:0-3142 GCA_050050015.1 Anaerolineae bacterium
GATGGAAACCAGCTCGTCGCCGGTGGCGAGAATCGCCACCCGGGGCCTGCGAGTGACGGGGACCTGTGTGTTGCCAAGGGCGGCAAGCATACCGATCTCCTGTGCACGGAGTCGGGTGCCACGACGGAGCACAAGGGTGCCGCGTCGAACATCCTCACCGGCCGGCCTGACATAGTTGCCGGGTTCGACTGCGGTTAGGATGTCCACGAACCCGTCCTCGGCCTCCGTGTCCTCGACCTTCACGACCGCGTCGGCCCCAGGAGGAAGCGGCGCACCGGTCATAATCCGGATGGCCGTGCCGGCTCTCACCTCTTGATCAGGGACGTGGCCAGCGGGGAGATCCCCGATGACGCGCAGACTGGTCGGGGAGTCCAGGCTCGCGGTGGCGGTATCAGCGGCCTGCACCGCGTATCCATCCATCGACGAGTTGGCGTGCGGCGGGATGTCTCCGTCGGCACGAATGTCGTGGGCCAGCACGCGTCCCGTCGCCTCCAGAATGGGCACCGGCTCCGTCTCCAACGTCTGGAAGGCACTCAGCACCTGTTCCTGTGCTTCCTCCACGCTCCACATCGGCTGCTCCATGCTTGGCACCCTCTCTCTTCCTTCTGACCCGTCTGTCACTCGATATCCCCTTCTTGCTTGTTCCTCTGCTCGCTTCTCCATTCTTCGCCGTCTGTCCACACTTCCTTCTTCCAGACCGGCACGATCTGCTTCAGACGATCGATGGCGTAGTGGGTGGCGGCGAACACCTCCTGGCGATGGGCTGAGGAGACGGCGATGACGACAATGGTCTCCCCGATCTCCAGTCGGCCGATTCGATGGACGATGGCGACCTCGCGGATTGTCGGCCAGCGCCCCTGAATCTCGTCGCCGATCTGGCTGAGCTGCTTCTCCGCCATATCCGGGTAAGCCTCATATTCGAGGTATTCTGTCTTGTGTCCGTCGGTCTCCCCGCGCACGACGCCGACAAAGGTGCCTACGGCGCCGTTGGCGGGGCTCGCGAGGCGGGCGACAACATCGTCGATGGAGAGCGGCTTCGGTGTTATCTCAAACAGCTTCATCCCCTACTCCTCTCTCGGACCCGTCGACCTAGCCTCCACCAACCGGGGGCAAGCAGGCGACCACGTCACCGTCTTGGAGCTTGGTCCCCATTCCCACGTACGCCCGATTGACGGCGACGCTGAGAAAACGGACGTAGGATCTGAGAACTGGGTACTTCTCCTTAAGAAGATCCAACAACTCCTCGACAGTCGTTCCCTCGGGGATTTCGACCTCGATCTCACTCTGGTCGAGTGCTTCTCTGGGGGCAGCAAAGAACTTCACTTTGACCTGAATCTGTCTGTCTGTCATTCGAGCACAATGTCTCCACTCTTACCGCCGGTCTTGCGCACCAGGCGAATCTCCCCGATGCGCATCGTCTTCTCGACGGCCTTTGCCATATCGTAGATCGTCAGGGCGGCGACGCTGACGGCAGTCAGCGCCTCCATCTCGACACCCGTCTTTCCTGTGCAGCGGGCCGTCGCCGTAATCTCGATCCGGGATGCCTCCTGGTCTATGTGGAAGTCGACTTCCACCTTTGTGAGCGGCAGCGGATGGCAGAGGGGGATCAGATCATGCGTGCGCTTGGCCGCCATTATGCCAGCGATCTGCGCTGTGGTCAGGACGTCGCCTTTGGGCACATCACCCTGAACGATCAGGTGCAACGTCTCGGCCTTCATACGCACCTGGCCCTTGGCGACAGCTATGCGCTCGGTATCAGGCTTATGGCCTACTCCGACCATCTTGATCCGGCCTTCCTCGTCTACGTGTGAGAGCTTCATCTCAGATCCGTAAGCGGAATCAGGCGGTGAGCAGGGCTCTTCCCCGGCCGCCCGATCGCTATGACTTACTCCTTTCCATCCATTCAGAGACAAACGCAACGCCGAACAGGAGCGCTTCTCGGCTAAGCTCCTCACACAGATGAGGCGGGTCATCCGGCGAGAGCCCGCCGGGCCGCAAGTCGCGGCAGAGGAGACTCCCGAATTGCCCCTCGAACTGTTCGGCGAAATCGTAGCAGGCTTCTGCCACCGCTGCACCGTCGAGGCCTTGCGCTTTTCCTCCGACGCCGACGAACATCAGGGCGCCCTCGACCAAGCCGCACTGGGCTCGGTAGCCGCCAGCGCCGTGCATTCCCAATGCAGCGTCTAGGACCTGCCGATGAAGCGGGACCTCGAAGACCTCCGCGAGAACGCGCAGCGTGGTTACTGCGCAGTTCCAGTGGTGGCCCCAGTAGTACTCGCGTATGCGCTCACGGACAAGTCCACGGATGTCCACGGCTCAGCCTCCGATCTCCGACATGGTGCGGTTCTGCGGCTGCGAACGCTCATCGAGGTGGTGGCGCATCGGCTTGCAGTTGATGCCGCGGACGATCAGCTTCTTGATCTCGTCGGCGTCGGCCCCTTGGCGCAGCGGCGTGCGCAGATCGATCTCCCGCTCGGATAGGAGGCACGGACGGAGCTGTCCGTCGGCGGTGAGGCGGAGTCGATTGCATCTGTAGCAGAAATGGTCGCTGACGGGCGT
Organism: Anaerolineae bacterium; assembly: GCA_050050015.1. Classification (GTDB taxonomy): domain Bacteria; phylum Chloroflexota; class Anaerolineae; order B4-G1; family B4-G1; genus SKLM01. Next base: position 2,560 of record JASFVD010000411.1, read on the forward strand.
GATGAAGCCGATCGTGCCCACGGCTCCGGGGAGTCGGTGGTAGCGAGCAGGTCCATTGCCGGTCTTCATCTTCACCGGCTGCAATTCGCCCAGGTCGGCCTCGATCCTATCCTGGATCTCGCGGGCCGTGACGACCTTGTCCTCCCAGGTGTCGTTCATCAGAGCTCCGTTTCCGATAGGCATCAACTCAATGAAGCGGATGTTCCACCAGGCTGCATCGAGGGTCTTGGCGGCCAGACTGACCACCTCGTCATCGTTCAGGTCGCGGATGACGACGGTGTTGATCTTGATTGGACTCAACCCAGCATCGCGGGCCGCCTCGATCCCAGCCAGGACGTCGCTCAGCTCGCCACCACGGGTCGTGCGGCGGAAACGTTCCGGATCTAGGGTATCGAGGCTGATATTGACGCGGCGGAGCCCAGCTTGGGCCAGATCCTCCGCATGACGCGCCAGGAGGACACCGTTGGTCGTGATCGCCAGATCGTCGATTCCATCGATGCGGGAGATCTTGTGGACCAGCTCGACAATGCCAAGTCGTACGAGCGGCTCGCCTCCCGTCAGGCGGACCTTGCTGATCCCCAAC
>JASFVD010000412.1:0-3139 GCA_050050015.1 Anaerolineae bacterium
ACGTACGTGGCCCCTCAAGACATCCTCTGATGTCGACGTGGAGGGTATGCCTCCGGCGAAGCAGTGCTTGCCGCAGGTCGAGAACGTTCACCCGGCCGACGAGAAGCCCATGCTCGTGATCGAGGGTCATCGATCAGGGCGAGGCTGCCACGGCCACGATGCGTCCAGCCCCATGGCGCTGGGGTGGGCCTCGGTCGTGGGCAGCGGAGGCGGCAGTGACTGAGGACAGGGAACGCGCAGTACCATGAGAAGGATGATGGTGCGTCCCGCGGGCTCCACTCAATGTCCCCGCAATGCCCCTTGCGCTGACTGAGAGGTGGGATTGTCGGCCTCCGACGTACGAGGAGTGTACGGCCATCAGTTGTCTGGGTCGTAAGGCAGAGGATCTTCCAGTCCAGCCCGGCGCGGACGCGGGCAGTGAGGCTCTTGCCGTTCGGCGGCGAGAAGCTCGACGGGAACGACACTGCGCCGATCTTGACCGTCGGTGTGCTGCGGGGGTAGAATATCTTGATGGCGTTAGGTACCGGCAAGAGGGGCCTGCATGAGCCTGTTCCAGGCCCCCGACAGCGAGGCCATTGGGCCTCCGGACCCATCCGTGGGGATTCATGAGTATTGAGTTCGTGCTCAATCACCGGCACGTGGATCTGGATGTCAACCCGATACGTCCACTCGTCGACGTGTTGCGGGAGGACTTGGGCCTCACAGGCACGAAGCAGGGGTGTGATCACGAGGGCGAGTGTGGCGCCTGCACGGTGCTCCTCGATGGGAAGCCGGTACGCTCCTGCCTTACGCCGATGGGAAAGGTCTCTGGACGCAATGTCCTGACCGTCGAGGGCCTGTCAGGAGGCGACAGTCTGCACCCGCTCCAGACTGCCTTCATCGAGGTAGGCGCGGTCCAGTGTGGCTATTGCACCCCGGGCATGTTGATGGCAGCCAAGGCGCTCATCGACAGCAGCCCCTATCCGACCGACGAGCAGATTGTCGGGGCGTTGGCGGGCAACCTGTGCCGCTGCACCGGTTACACGCGCATCATTCAAGCCGTGCGGCTGGCTGCGGCGAGACTGCGAGGCGACCAGGAGAGATCCAAGGGTTCTTTGGAGGCACGTAGCGTAGACGGTGGAATCGTCGTAGGCGGTGATGCGACTCGCACTGACTCCGTCGAGAAGGTGACGGGACAGGCGAAGTACGTTGAGGACATCCGGATGCCCGGTATGCTGTACGGGCATGTCTTGCGCAGCCCCCATCACCACGCGCGTCTGGTGGCGCTGGGGATAGAGGAGGCGAGAGAGCTTGAGGGCGTGGTGGCGGTCGTCACGGCCGACCAGATTCCAGGGGAGAACGGCTTGGGCGATTACAGCCGGGACGAGCCCATTGTAACGCCCGTGGGCGACACAGTGAAGATGCGTGGGGCGCCTGTGGCGCTGGTGGTGGCGACAACGCCCAACCTGGCGCTAGCCGGGGCGAACGCGATCGAGGCTGTGTACGAGCCGCTGCCGCACATCCTGGAGGTAGAGAAGGCGCTGGCGGACGGTGCTTTGCCGATCTACGAGGGCGGCAATGTACTTGCCAGGAAGGCGGAGGTGCACGGTGACCTTGAGGCGGCTTTCGATCGATCCGACGTCATCTTGGAGGCGACCTACCGCACGTCATGGCAGGAGCACGCCGCCCTGGAGCGGGAGGCACTGCTCGGTTATCTGGACGATGAAAGACGCATCACGGTTGTAGGCGGAACGCACGAGCCGCACTGGCAGCAGGACTACATCGCGGCCGCGCTGGCGGTGGACCCGAACGCCGTGAGGGTGATCATGCCGCCAACCGGAGGCTCCTTCGGAGGCAGGCAGGATCCGTGGCCCTTCGTTGCCACGGCGCTCATGGTCCATATTGTGCGTCGACCTGTGCGGCTCGCCTACACCAGGCGTGAGTCTTTTGACGCGTCTCCGAAGCGACACCCCTACAGGATCCGCTACAGGCTCGGAGCGACGAACGACGGGCACCTGACCGGAATTCACGTGCGCGTCGACGCCAACACGGGCGGGTACGATGCGCACGGGCAGTACATCGCCAACTACGCCATGACGGCGAGCGGGGGCCCCTATCGCTATAAGGCCGTCGATGCCTATGCCCAGAGCGTCTACACCAATGGCCCGAAGGCAGGGCAGTTCCGCGGGTTCGGCTCACCCCAGTCGGGGTTCGCACTGGAGTGCGCTCTGGACGAGATCGCGCAGCGGCTGAATAAGGATCCGCTCGAGTTTCGCCTGCAGAACGCCATTGAACAGTCGTCTGTCTCCTTCCTCGGCTACCCGGTGGCCGAGTCGCTGGGCTACAAGGAGGTCCTTGAGGCGATCCGGCCGCGGTATCGAGCGCTCCGGGACGAAGTGGAGGCGTCCAACGTCGAGCGGCGAACGAAGGGTCTGCGCAAGGCTGTCGGGTTGTCGGGGATGTGGTACCGTTTCGGAAAGTCCGGCTCACTGCGGGTCGAAGCGCACGCCGAGTTGGCTCGAGATGGACGGTTCACAGTCTACTGCTCGGCGCCGGATTACGGGCAGGGCACGAACACCGTGATGGCCCAAGTGGCTGCCGAAGCGCTGGGCGTGCCGCGGGACCAGGTCGACGTCGTGAACGCCGACACGGCTCGGACTCCGGATAGCGGAATCCAGGGTGCATCCCGCGCAACCTACTTCGTGGGCGGCGCGGTCTGCAGGGCCGCAGAGATTCTGAAGCGTGAGATCCTGGGCATCGGCGCAGAGATGCTTGACTGCCCTCCTGACCGTCTTTCGTTTGTCGAGGATCGACTCCTCTGTCTGGCTGAAGGAGTCGGCGCGACTGGCCGAGGGGCAGGAGGAAGTCTCTGGGTGAGCCTGGACGAGGTTGCCGAGGAGTTTGACCGCATGGGTAAGTTCCGAAGGGTGCCTGGTATCTTTGACTTGTCACCCCTGTTTCCTGAGGAAGCGAGACCAGAATACGTCCCCTTGTTCGTCACCGGTGCACAGGCGGCCCAGGTGGCTGTGGACTTGCATACTGGCGAGGTGACCGTCGAGCGAGTGGTGGCGGCTCATGACGTGGGCCGGACGATCAACCCGATCGACGCCCGCGGACAGATTGAGGGCGCGGTCCTGATGGGAGTGGGCACGGCGCTGAT
>JASFVD010000413.1:0-3137 GCA_050050015.1 Anaerolineae bacterium
GTCAGCCACGACGTACACATCGATATCTTCACCCGCCTACAGGATGACGACCCTTATGCCGCCGAACCCGTCAAGCAGCTGGGCGGCAACCCTCGCGTCAGACTTGTCCGCCTTCCTTGCGGGGCAACCGACAGGTATATTCCAAAGGAGTCCCTGTACGGCGAAGCGGTAGCCGAGTTCGTTAGACAGATCGCCGACTTCGCCGAACGGGAAGGTACGCGGTACGACCTCGTACATGGACACTATGCCGATGGGTGGGAGACAGTCACGATGCTGAAGGCGATCTGGCCTCACCATCCCCCGGCCCTGCTCACAACGCACTCCCTTGGCCGGCGAAAGCGGGACGATGCTCTGACCCGAGGTGAGGGGACAGCACATGAACTCGACGAACTGTACAACTTCCCGGTGCGCATTGCGTCTGAAGAGCGATCACTCGTAGTCGCGGACCTCATCGTTCCGCTCTCGACGCCAGAAGCGGAGTACCTCTTCGAGCACTACGTGGCTGTCCCCCCCGGAGACCCCAGGGTCAGGGTGGTTCCGAACGGCATCGATCCCACTGGATTCCCGCCAGCCCCTCCGGCTGCGCGGGCCCGCGTAAGGCGGCGTCTGGGGGTTGCTGACGATGAGTTCCTGTTTCTCATCCCCTCGCGAGTCGACCCTCGAAAAGGGCAAGAGACCATGGTGCGGGCCCTCGTCCGAGCTGGGCCAGAGCTAGAGAACTACGCCTACCGCCTTGTGCTACTCGCCTGGCCGGAGCCGGCGACTGACTATGCGGGCCAGCTGAAAGAGCTCATCGCCGAATACGATCTCGGGGATCGAGTGGTCACCCATCCTCCGGTACCGCACGACGACATGCCTGATTTCTTCGCGGCGGCTGATTCAGTCGCTCTGCCATCGCAAGAGTACTTCTCCATCGTCATGTTGGAGGCGATGCTTCTAGAGTGCCCCCTGGTGGCGAGCGTCCACGGAGGATCGCGCGACGTCATTGACGACGGTGTCAACGGGCTCCTGGTGGACCACAACGACATAGACGAACTCGCCAAGGCCACCTTGCGGCTAGTCACGATGGACGAGGTAGCGCGTCGCGAGATGGGGCGCCGGGCGCGCCAGACAATCTTAGAAACCTATTCGTGGGACATAATCGCCGAGCGCCTCCTGTCCCTGTACGAGGAGTGGGGGCAATCGGATTAGTCGGTGAGGGTGTTGAATAAGTCGCGGCTGAGTCAATCGGTGGGGCGCAAGTGCCACAGAACTGGGCATTCTCGCTATGCTCTCCCTACCTGAGGCCTATCTCGGCCCCAAAGTGGGGCGTCCACTGTGACGATCAGTCCTGCCGAGCGTTTTTCAACACCCTCCACCGGTGTTTGTTGCACTCGAACATGGGAATGGTATAATCTATGTTTTGGGGAGATCTCAATGACCACCGGGCGACTGTACCGTACAGAAGGCATCGTTATAGGGCGGCGCGATCAAGGTGAAGCTGATCGCGTCCTCCGACTCTGCACCCCGGCGGGCAAGACTGACGTCCTGGCCAAGGGAGCGCGCAAGGTGGGCAGCCGAAAAGCCGGCCACATCGAGCTCTTCACGCGCTCGGCGTTTGTGCTGTCGCGAGTGCCCAACTACTGGGACATCATCAGCCAGGCCGAAACGATCGACCCACATACAGAACTGCGCAGCGATCTGCTGCGCGGCACCTACGCCCGCTACGCCGTCGAGCTCCTGGATCGGTTCTTCACTGAAGGGGAAGGAAGCGCGGCTCTGTTCGACCTGCTTGACCATACCCTCACGTGGCTCTGCGAGCAGGACGGCTTGGACACTGTGGCGAGGTTCTACGAGCAGCATCTGCTGGGCTTGGCAGGTTTCCGCCCCGAGCTCTTCCGCTGCGTGGGGAAGCACGAGGGACACTTGGCCCTCCGGATCGAGGCCGGCGGCGGGAGTCGTCGACCGCTCGGCTTCGCCCCCGAACAAGGCGGCGCGCTTTGCCCCGACTGCTACGAAGCTCAGAAGCGCGAGCGCGACGTGCGGCCGTTATCACCGCACGCGCTGGATTTCCTCCAGGCTTGTCAGCGGAGCTCCTTCACCAGCCTCGCAGAGCGGTCCATTCCGCCTTCGCTTCACGAGCAGGTCGAGGGGATCATGCAGCACTACATACGATACCATCTGGAGCAGGACGTCAAGGCCGGCGCCTTTCTCCAGCAGATCAAGCACGTGCATCCGTGAGGCCTTGATGCCCAAGTTCAGGCTCTCCGCCAGTCGTGAGGGAGTAGAAGGCATTCGACCACGCATCAGATCAGTGGAGCCCTCGCCTTGTGCCCCATTGGCAAGACGAGGGGTATGCCGCGTTTTCCAGACGCAATAGGCATGGGATGTGAACCCGGCGAGGCGGCGAACAGCCCTCAATTGATGATCGCTCCCGCGCGTGTCCGGGCGATCGGCAGAGAAGCTCTAGTGCAAAGCCGCTAGATTTGGACGAGAAGGTTTCGTGAGGATTGGTGGAACAGACTGCGGACCTTTAGATTGAGAAGGAGCACCCCGAGCGTGAGTAATCAGCCCATAACGTTCCAGCAAGTCATCCTGCGCCTCCAGCAGTACTGGGAGGACTATGGCTGCGTCATTTGGCAGCCGTACAGCGAGAAGGTCGGCGCGGGAACGATGAACCCTGCAACCGTGCTCCGTGTCCTCGGACCAGAGCCGTGGAACGTGGCGTACGTCGAGCCGTCGTACCGTCCCGACGACGGTCGTTTCGGCGATAACCCGAACCGCATGCAGATGCACACACAGTTCCAGGTGATTCTCAAACCGGAACCCGGTGACCCACAGGACGTCTACCTGGAGAGCTTGTATGCCCTCGGAATCCGCCACGAGGAACACGACATTCGCTTCGTCGAGGATAACTGGAAGCATCCAGCGCTGGGAGCCTGGGGGCTTGGCTGGGAAGTGTGGCTGGACGGGCTGGAGATCACTCAGTACACGTACTTCCAGCAGGCGGGTGGCTTCTCTCTCGATCCCATCTCGGTCGAGCTCACGTACGGGTTGGAGCGGATCGTCATGTTCCTCCAGGACGCACCGTCGATCTGGGACATCGATTGGGACGGCAGACACACTTACGGTGAAATCTATCTTCCGCAGGAGGTCGA
>JASFVD010000414.1:0-3124 GCA_050050015.1 Anaerolineae bacterium
CCTGCAGGACGCCGATGCCGCGCTGCGGATCGAGGCCTCGGCCAAGGCTTACCTGCTGCGCGCCGAGGTCCTGCGGGAGATGGAGCAGTATGAGCAGGCTCTGCTGGCGTTCGACGAGGCGCTGGCACTGGATCCTGGGCTGAGCGAGGAGCTCTTTCCCTCCCGGTGGGCGGCGGCCAGGAAGGCGGGGGACCAGCAACGGTTGATAGCGTTGAGCAACGTGTATGCCACGGCTCACCCGGCCGATCCAGTGCGTCACTACTACCTGGCCTGGGTGCCTTTCCAGAACGACTCGCACCTGCAGTCGATCAACATGCTGAGGAGGGGCATCGCTCTGGCGCAGGATCAGCCGGCTGTCTTGTGGTACCTGCTCGGCCGCTCCTATACGGGGATCGAGGCGTGGCGCGAGGCCATCCTGTCGCTGGAGACGGCGAGGGACCTGCTGGAGCGGGGCGACGAGAGCATGCTCGCCCACACTGACGTGCCGATGGGTGAGCTCGCGGTCGCGCTGGGAAGGGCCTATCTCGGCGACTACCGCTGTACCGACGCCGCGGCTATGCTGGCCCATGGTATGTCGCTGGGCGCGCCGATGTCGGAGCACCTGGACGCGCTGGAAAGGGCGCGGGCCTGCCCGACCCCGACGCCGACCGTGCCCCCCTGGGCAACGCCGACCGCGGAGTAGAGAGGACGGGATCCTGACCATGAACGATACCTTCGACGTCGTCATCGTGGGCGCCGGTCCCGCGGGCGTCTTCGCTGCTCTAGAGCTGAGCGAGCGATCCAACCTGCGCATTGCCATCCTGGACAAGGGGCCGGACATAGAGCGGCGCCACTGTCCCTCGCGCGAACCCGGTGGCAGGTGCTTGCACTGCGAGCCCTGCGACATCATGGCCGGGTGGGGAGGTGCAGGCGCATTCTCCGATGGGAAGCTGACCCTCTCTCCTGCCGTTGGCGGCTTGCTGCCGGAAGTCCTGGGCGCGGACCACGTGCGCAAGCTGGTGAAGCGCGTCGACGACACGTATGTAGAGTTTGGCGCGCACGGTCCGGTCTTCGGCACGCGCCCGGATGAGGTCGAGGCCCTCGAGAAGAAGGCGGCCCTTGCGGGCATGCGGTTCGTCTCCGTGCCGATTCGTCACATGGGCACGGAGAGGTGCGCGGAGATCATGCGGCGGATGCGGGACGCGCTGCTGGAGCGCGGAGTGGAGGTGCGGACGAGGACGCCGGTGGCGCACGTCCTCACGGGCGACGGTCACGTGGTCGGTGTGGAGACGGAGGATGGCGCAACACTCGAGGCTGAAGCCGTCGTCGCGGCGCCGGGACGCGAGGGCGCTGCGTGGCTCCGGGCCGAGGCGGAGCACCTGGGGCTGGCCGTCGGGCGCAATCCCGTCGATTTGGGCGTGCGAGTGGAGCTGCCCGCTGTGGTGCTGGAGCCGATCACGGAGCTGGTCTATGAGTCGAAGTTCATCTACACCTCGAAGGCGTTCGACGATCGGGCGCGCACGTTCTGCATGTGCCCGCACGGCGAGGTGAGCACGGAGTTCGCCGGCGACGTGATGACGGTCAACGGTCACTCGTTCGCCGACTCCAAGACGGCCAACACCAACTTCGCCATCCTGGTGAGCAAGTCATTCACCGAGCCCTTCGACGATCCCATTGCCTATGGGAAGAGCATCGCCCGTCTGGCGAACCTGCTGGGAGACGGCGTGATCGTCCAGCGGCTCGGCGATCTGGAGAGTGGACGGCGGTCGACGCCGGAGCGCCTCTCCCGTTCCGTGGTGACGCCGACGCTGCCCAGCGCCACGCCCGGTGATCTGAACCTGGTGCTCCCGTACCGGCACGTGGTCACGATCCTGGAGATGCTCCACGCGCTGGACGAGATTGCCCCCGGCGTGGCGTCTCGCCACACCCTCCTCTACGGCGTGGAGGTGAAGTTCTACTCCTGTCGCCTGAGGCTTACGGCGGAGATGGAGACGCAGGTCGAGAACCTCTTTGCTTGCGGGGACGGGGCGGGGGTGACGCGGGGCCTGGTGCAGGCCTCGGCCTCGGGGCTGCTCGCCGCAAGGGCCATCCTGCGCCGCCGGGCGTAGAGGGGATCTGCACCACGGGGCGCCAGGCCACCAGCGGCCTCAAGCTGCGAGAGCGCGCCTTCCCAGGCCGAGTCCCGAGCCTGCGCTGACCCGCGCTGATGGACCCCGCTTTGCCTACGGCAGGTGCTCGAGGATGGCGCTCACGCTGGGGCGGTCCTGGGAACTCTGCCCCACGTAGCTCCACACGATGGTGCCATCGGTGTCGATGACGAAGACGGAGGGCGCGGCGATGCCGTTGCCGTATACGTCGTAGACGCCGAAGGCCTCCGCGACCTCGTGGTTCGGGTCGGCGAGCACGGGGTAGGGAGGGTGGATGACCTGGCGCACGCCGTCGTTCACGGTGTTGAGCGTGGCGACGGCCAGAGCCACTACTTCGACCCCGGCGTCCTGAAAGGCGGGATACGCATCTCGCAGCTGAACCAGCTGCGCTCGGTCGGCCCCTCACCCGCACCGTTCGAAGAAGACGAGAACGACTGGGCCCTCCTCCAGCTGCTCCTTCAGTGTGAAGGTTCCGCCCCTGGCCCGTCTCAGCGTGAAGTCGGCGGCCACGTCCGGTACCTCAGGCCGCGGCGCTGGCGTCGTCGTGGGGGGCCGAATCGGTTCGTCCTCGCTGGGCGGCAGGGCAGAGGCGTCGCCTGATTCCGGAGATGGAGTGGGGAGATCTCTGTTGAGCTGGCGATAGATCTCAATGTCTGACGCCTGTTTCTGGTGGCTGAGCCAGAGCGTGATATCCTCCCCCTCCTCGTCCAGCGCCTTGACGGCCGCCTGGACCGTGAGGAGGCGCCGGATCGTCTCCTCCAGGAAGGAGCGTTCGAGGTCGCGCGCTTCCAGCGCCGCTGCGAGCTCCTCCTCGCTCACGTCCCAGGCCTCCTGCATTCGGGCCACGTAGTCCTCGACCTCGGCGTCGCTGGGCTGATCCTGGGGCGGGGCGAACTGGAGGACGAGCCGCTGCTGGATGAGGCTCTGGAGCGTCTCGCCCTCGCTGACCAAGTCCTCGCCGGTCAGCTCGCTGAGTACTTGATTGAGGGCCGTGGCTT
>JASFVD010000415.1:0-3123 GCA_050050015.1 Anaerolineae bacterium
CTGCTGGCTACGACTAGCACGGTCGCCAGGACAGCGAACAGCCCGAAAGCCCCCAAGAAGATGAAGTTCATCTTGGCCCCGAATACCGCGGCTTCCTTGACGTCACGCCAATCGGTATAGCTCTCGACCACATCGCCGTGCAAAGCCGACTCAATCTGTTCGACTGCGCCATCCACTGACTGGGGATCTGCCAGTCGCAGCCCCATCGACCAGCCCCAGCTTGACTCGTCGGGATACAGCTCGCGAAGCGTTTCCTCGCTGACGTAGACGTACGGCGGTTGTTCGCTGCGGTAGGTGTCCCACATTGGGTTGTATGCCAAGCCAATGACGGGCAGATTGACGTGGCCGTCGTTCGGGAGACTGATACCCAGTCTGTCACCAACGGATAGCTTGTAGAGATCGTCCAAGTCGGTGCTTGCGAGCAACTCGGTCTGGTGAGGCTCCAGATGGCGGCCCTGCCTGACCAACAGACGGTTGACTGCGGGCGTATTGGTCGGAAGGGCGCGGAGGCTGATCGGAACCCAGTTGTCGTCGAGCTCTGCGCGAGTGTTCACGTACTGGCGGAGCCCTGTGCTCTCCACGATGCCCGGCAGCGACTCTACGTGTTCGAGATCGCGCCGGCCCACGAGTGCCCGGTCGAAGTAGAGCCATACGTGGGCTCCGTTGAGATCCTCGAAGGCCCTATCGTAGGGAGCACTGAGGTTCATCAGCGTAGCCAGGGCCAACGTGAGCAAGGTCGAGCACGCGGCGACCGTGGCGATGATCAGAACAGAGACCATCGGTCGGCTCACGATGTCGGCCTTGGCCTTCTTCACTATCGCCTTCATTGATGGATTCCCTCGGACGGCACCACTCTGGCTTTGGGTGCGCTACGTCGTCGTCGCTCCGGTCACGGGAAAAAGCCAGGATGCCCCACAGCTTGCTGTGGGGATGAATGGCCGGCAGATGTGCACAGTCCATGATTCGACACCAGGCTTTTTCCTTAGGAAGAACCCCGCAGCTTGCTGCGGGGTTCTTCACTTCATCTGGGCCAGATGCTGGGCGATGTTCTTAGCTCCGCTACCTGTCACTTGACTGACGATATCCCCGTCGTGGAGGAACATGACGCGCTCGCCTCGCTCTGCCGCGCGAGGGTCGTGCGTGACCATCAATATGGTCTGGCCTGTCCGGTGACACTCGTTAAGAATGTCCAGTACGGTCTCACTGCTCGTGCTGTCTAGGTTGCCCGTGGGCTCGTCCACCAGGAGCAAGGACGGACTGTTGATGAGGGCCCTGGCGATGGCGACCCTCTGTTGTTGTCCCCCGGAAAGCTCCCACGGGTGCTTGTCCATCTGCCCGGCTATTCCCAGACGTTCCAGGAGCTGGGTTGAGCGTTCGCGGATTGCAGGCCCTTGGCCGTTGGTTAGGCGATCTGCCAGTAGAGCCGGCAACTCGACGTTGGTCCGAACTGTCAAGTTGTCGATCAAGTTGAAGAACTGAAAAACGAAGCCGACCTTGGTCCGCCTGAACTTCGCCAGTTCAGTTTCACTCATGGCCTGCAGTGCTTGATCGTCGACTCTGACGGATCCCGACGTTGGGCGGTCCAACCCACCGATCAGGTGCAAGAGCGTGGACTTGCCGCTCCCTGAGTGGCCCATCACTGTCACAAACTCCCCAGATTCGATGCTGATGGAAACACCCTTCAGTGCCTCACAGGTCACCGCGCCGGTTCTATAGATCTTCTGCAGGCGTTCAGTCTCAACCAGTGGAGCCATTGCCCAGGACATAGCACGATCTGGTGAACTCACGTCGAAATCCACTGATGCGGAGCAAGCGTTCCAGGGGCGTGTCCGCAGCCGTCTGTAGCATCACAGTGTCAACCCCGGTGTCGCGGGCATCGGTCGCCGCGCGGACGATGCTCCGGCAAGACACCGGCACTTCCCAGTATCCCGAAGGTCTTGTAGCTCAGCAGAGAGCACGTTCCCACCGGTTGACCGTCGTCGAGTGCCAGGTAGTGATGGACGTCCGGCAACCCTATGGTGGGCTCCATCACCTGAGCGAGCAACGGCGCCAGGCCGCTCGGCAGATCGAATGACGTCAAGAAGACCTCGACGAAAGCACCGACCTCGCCCTTGCTGATCTGCCTTACTCGAATGCCCGGCAAGGGGGAGGGTATCTCGACTTCTAAGAGTCCTTCCACGACCATCCAGCTCTCGCACCCAGGTTGACTGTCAAAGCCCCTTTCGAGCAGTCTCTGGGGCAGGTCGGAGGGCGTGCATGCCGGCGAGATGTAGATGGCGACGGGTAAGCCCTTTGCCTGGTAGAACTCAGTCACCTCGTCAATCAGATCATCGGCCTTCTCCGCGGTGGGCTGCAGCAAACAGGCATGGTTGCTGTCCGGGGTTGGAAAGCTCGTGCTGCTGGTGAGGATGACTTCCTCGCCTAGGACGACCTCTAGGCTCGGTGTCGCCTCGGCCGATGAGAGCATGGCTGCGTAGTTGGCCCACTCCAGTTCAGCTATTCTACCTAGCGTCGCTGCCATTATCATCTCCCCTCCCCGGCGAACTGTGCCGGAACGGGTACTTCTGAAAGATTAGAAAGGCGGCAAGCATCATGGTGCCGCCCAGCGGCCCGACCAATCGCACTCCAAGGGGGCCTCGCGGATCCGACTGGCTCCGGCCCAACAGAAGGAGCAGCGGCAACAGGGCCGACGCCACACCGTTGATGGCTTGATCCAGCAGGCCCCACGTGGCGTAGTATGCTCCCTCCCGCCTCTGGCCTGTCAATTCCTGATCGTGATCCGTGATCTCCGCGCCGAACGCGGGGGGCAACATGGTCACGCCAGCCATTGCCACAGCCTGCAATGTGATCCAGAGCATGCCCTGGGCCTTCAGAGGGAGCGGGATCCAGCTGCCGATGACCATCAACCCCGGCAAAGCAACTGCCGAGGCCAAGAGGGACCCGGAGAAGACTGTGCTCTTTCCTAGTCTATCTGACAGCCAGGTCACCACCGGATAACATGCCAGTGAGGCCAAGATCCCCGGAATGTAGAAGGAGAAGGTCTCCGCCTTTGTCAGTTGGCAGACCTCCGTCACGAGGAACGGCACGATCGACTGGACAAACGTTGTGACGCTCCAGTAGAGG
>JASFVD010000416.1:0-3117 GCA_050050015.1 Anaerolineae bacterium
GCAGGTGATGGTGACGCCCGTGAGCCGCGCCGAGCTGCTGCTGGGGAAGATGATTCCTTACGTCATCGTGGGGCTCATCAACGTGGTCGTCATCCCCGCCGTGGCCATGGTCACCTTCCACATCCCCTTCAACGGCAGTTTTCCGCTCTTCTTCCTGCTCTCGACCGTTTTCTTGTTCGCCATGATGGGGATGGGCATCGTCATCGGGGTCTTCATGCGGACGCAGCCGGCGGCCCTGGCACTCTCTTTCCTGCTCATCTTTTTCCCCGGTTTCTTCATGACGGGCATCTTCTTTCCCCTGTCCTCGATGCCTGCCGAGGTGAGGATGGAGGCGATGACGCTCCCAGGCACGCACTACGCGGTCATCACGAGGGGGCTCTTCCTCCGCGCGGTGGGGATGGAGGTGCTCTGGTTCCCCACCGTGGCGCTGGTGGGACTGGGGTTTGCGTTCGTGACAGTCGCAGCCTTCTTCTTCCGCAAGAAGCTTGCCTGACCGGACGCCAGGGTGGGTATGCACAGTGGGGTAATGGGCCATCTGCCAGCACAGAGACGGGGTGACCCGAAGCCCCCGGAGGGTTCATGCTGAAGCGCATCTGGTCGCTGGTCATCAAGGAGTTCATCCAGTTGATCCAAGACTGGTGGATGCCTGCGTTCATGCTCTTCGGGGGAGCAGCGGAGCTGCTCCTGGTCGGGTGGGCAACCTCGCGGCCCATCACCAACCTGCCCCTGATGGTGCTGGATGAGGATCAGAGCGCAGTCAGTCGGGCCGTAGTCACGGCGCTGGAGAACACGGACACCTTCGCCCTGACAGCCTACGCCAGGGACTTGAGGGCGGTAGAGGAGGCCCTCGACCGCGGCGACGTCAGCGCCGGCGTTGTGATCCCGGCCGACTTCGCCGACCAACTGGACCGCTGCGGTGCACACGGGACCGACGCGGCATGCGAGCAACCCAGCCTGTCGATCTGGCTCGACGGGGCAGAGAGCATGTCGGCGACAGCCGCTTACCGGGCGGCCGAGGGCGCGATCAGGAGGATGGGGCAGCGCATCACGCTCCGCCGCGCCGGCCTGGACGAAAGGGATCTGAAAGGCTTCGACGCCAGCTTGCGTGTGTGGTTCAACGAGGCGCTCAGCGAGGCGCTCTACACGACGCCGGCCGAGCTGGGCCTCATGCTGGAGTTCACGGTCCTGTTGTTCGCCGCCCTGTCGTTCGCCCGCGAGCGTGAGCTGGGAACACTGGAGCAGCTGCTGGTGATGCCGTTTTCGTCCCTCGAGATCATCATCGGCAAAGCGCTTCCCGCGGTGCTGATCGGTTTCTCCGACTTCCTCCTGATGCTCGGCGCCGTCCACTTCGTCTTCAACGTCCCGGTGCGTGGCTCCCTGCCGCTGCTGCTCGTTCTGGCTGCCGGCTACGTGCTGGTGGAATTGAGCAAGGGGCTGGTGATCTCCGTGATCTCCCGCAGCCAGCACCAGGCGTTCCTGCTGGTGATGATGGTCGGCATGACGGACTTCATGTTTACCGGGTATGCGGCCCCCGTGGAGTCGATGCCTCCAGTGCTTCAGGCAGTGGCTAACGTCATTCCGGCCCACCACTGGCTGACGATCCTCCGAGGGCTCCTGCTCAAGGGCGCAGGGCTGGACGTCCTATGGCCGAACGTGCTGGCTCTGGCGGGGCTGGGGCTGGTCATCGGGGCCTTCTCGCTGCGCTACGTGCGCCGGGTGCTGGACTAAGAGGGCAGCAGGCAAGCGAGCCGGCGGAAAGCGAACGTAGTATGAGGGACAACAGTGTCGACATCGTGGCACGCGGATTGACCAAGCGCTTCGGCGACTTCACCGCCGTGGACGCGATCAGCTTCGAGGTCGAGCGCGGGGAGATCTTCGGGTTTCTGGGGCCGAACGGGGCCGGGAAGACGACGGCCATCCGCATGATGCTGGGCCTGCTCCCGCCGACCGAGGGCACCGTCGAGGTCCTGGGAGTTCCGGTCACGGAGCACCCCGCGCGGATCCGCCCCCGAGTCGGCTATATGGCGCAGCGCTTCAGCCTCTATAACGACCTGACCGTGCTCCAGAACCTGCGCTTCTACGGACGGGCCTACGGGCTGGAGAACGACCTGCTGCGGAAGCGCATCCAGGAGGCTTTGGAGCTGACCGACCTGCAGGGTCGCGAGCACGTCCGCACCAAGGATCTCTCGGGCGGGTGGCGCCAGCGGTTAGCGCTCAACGCCGCCATCCTCCACCGGCCGGAACTGGTGTTCCTCGACGAACCGACGGCGGGCGTCGATCCTATCTCCCGACGCGCCTTCTGGGACCTGCTCTACCGGTTGGTGGCCGAAGGCGTGACCGTCTTCGTGACCACCCACTACATGGACGAGGCCGAGCACTGCCACCGGCTCGCCTTCATCCGACGCGGCGAGCTGATCGCGTCTGGGTCCCCGGATGAGATCAAGCGGGACAAGATGACGGGTCAGGTCTTGGAGATCGCACCAGACGACACGGCGAAAGCAGTGAAAGTGCTACGCAGCGCTGCCGAGTCCGGCGCCCTCCCTCTGGAGGAGGTGGCCCTGTACGGGCCGCTGCTACACGTCGTCGGTCGGGGTATGGAGGACAGGAAGCCAGCGATCGCCGCGGTGCTGCGCGACCACGGCGTCGTGCCGGGCGAGATGACGGTTATCGAGCCGTCGCTGGAGGACGTCTTCATCGACTGTATGCGGTGACGCGGCCGTCATGCAGTCGTACGAGCCGGTAGGTCTGGGAGGTAGCACCTTAACAACCAAGCGGCGACATGCAGATGGCTGGAACAAGGCCACCATAGCATGCACCTCACACTTGACGGCGCGAGCCGAACGCGGTATGATCTCGATGAATGAACGTTCATTCATCAGAGTGGAGGGACTATGGCGGCTGACACGTCATCGGGATCAGAGCACCGGGCCAAGACTCGCCGCAGGGAGATTCTGCAGGCGGCGGCCGGCCTTTTCGCGGAGAAGGGGTATCAGCGCACGGCCGTCAAGGAGGTTGCAGAGCGGGCGGGCATCGCTCCGGGCACGATCTACCTCTATTTCGACAGCAAGGGCGATCTGCTGGTCGAGCTGATGATCCGGCTGGCGGAGCTAGAGGAGC
>JASFVD010000417.1:0-3116 GCA_050050015.1 Anaerolineae bacterium
GAGCCAGCGCGTAGGGGTAATCGCCCGTGATGCGCGCCTGCGCCACCACGGCCCCGTGGATCAGGTTCAGTCTCTCGTCATCATCGGCTACCCAAGCAGGCACCTCCACCCGGGCGATGACCGGCCCCTTTCCCTCGCTAGCGAGATTGAGGTAGAAGAAGTGGACTTCATGACCGGCTCGAGCGTAGTACCTGCGGTTGATCTCCTTGGGCGAGATGAAGAGGGCCGAGCGCGCGCCAGGGGGCAGGTGAGTGAAGATGGCCCGGTCAGGCAGGTGCTCCAACGGGTTTGGCTGCTCCCCGACTTTCTTCTTGTCGCCGTCGACGCTGGCCAAGTAGAGCAGACGGGCGATCTCACGGTAGCCAGGGCGACTGATGAATCCACCTATACAGCTGCCCGCTCCGCGGATTCGCTCCAGCTGATCAAGATAGGCTGCCACCTTCGTCGAGCGTGCTTGACCGGGGAGATCCTTCAGCACCCAGAGGACAATGGATCCGTCCACCAAGGCCGCCGTGGGTCCGGAGCGTTCGGCCGCACAGCCGTCAGCGAGTCGTCTCACCTCGGCCAGATCTCGTCGCACGTCGAGGAGGTTTCCAGCAACTGGGACTCCGTTCTCGTAGAGGTCATCTTCCGTGTAGCCGATGGTAGCTTCACTGCTGGCCTCAGGTGCCTCGCCGCTGCCGTGGCGATAGATCAGGCTGCCAACATTGATCATGTAATAGAGGGCAGCGCCGTGTCGATCCGGCTGGATCTGAGAGCCGTCAGCGGCGATGACGGTGAACCGCTCTGGTATTCCGGGCAAGGGATGAACGGCATCGAGCGGCTGCTCCGTGGGGACGGCCGCCAATTCGCTTCGGGCCGTGTGTCGCAGCGCGGCTCCTTCCTCTGCAAAGTCGGCGAGCCACTGCCTCGCCAGGTCCACCAGATCCGCGTAGAGGTGTTGTCTGCTGGCGACGACCTCACCCATCGTCTGTACTTCTTGAGTCAGCTGGCTCAATTCAAGCGTCATTCCCGGTCCTAGCGCGTTTCTGTGACATGTTGCCTTCGGCTGTTGCCGCTGGATCGATCTGCCGTGGGCACGGCATGAAGAGGTCAGATGATGGATGCTGGGATTATACTTGACCGCCTGGGCGGTGACAAGCAACGCGACTCGGGAGGGGATACTTGCGGCTGGTCACCCCCGGCATATAATCGTCCCTATGTCTAGGCTCAAGGCGTACAGTGTCACGGAGATCGCTGCCGACCTCGAGGAGTCTTTCTCGATGAGCGATGTTGTCTACGTGGACGACCTTCTCGTCAGCGTCTACCTCTGCGAAGGGACACTCCGCTGGCACAGGCACGTTGACATTGACGAACTGTTTTGGGTGTATGAAGGTGCGATTGTGCTGGAGAGCGAGCGCGGGAACACTCGACTGGAAGCAGGCGCGCTGACCGTGGTACCTAAAGGGACCAGACACCGGTCCAGATCTTCCGGGCGCGCGATAGTGCTCCTCATGCGTTGCGGGCTGGTCCCGCATCGGAAGAACGGCAGGCGACATCTCTACGCCACGGATGACACAGGCCTGCCCCGAGTGAACATCCGAGCCGCTGGTGACACTTTGGACTCTCCCTTCAGGTTCCAGACGGTCGCGCAGGTCGAGGACTCGAAGGTGCAGCTCGCCCGCGGCGGCGGACGGTGGCCCATTGAGCTGCCGGGAGCACACGACCGCATGCTATACGTCGTGGACGGTTCACTCACCGTCCGCACGGTTAGAGACAGACTGACCCTGACACCGGGCCAGTTTACGGTCGTGCCTCGCGGTGCTTTCTACCACCTCTACACGAGTGAGCGCGCGCTCCTTGTCCGCGTGACGCGCAAGGCTCTGTGATGCTGAGCTTTCTGGAGGACTTCTCGGAGGAGCTTCCTTCACGTTGGTGCCGGCATCTCAAGGGAGCGGGATCCCTGGAGAGCACCGGTACGAGCCTTCGCCTCGTGAACTCGGACACTGCCGCCGACGAGTACAGCAATGCGCAGATCGACGACTATCAGGGCTTGCGGCGCGCTCGTTTCCCCTGGTGCCCCCCGCTGAGGCTTACGGTCCGGGCACGCTTCTCGCATCCGGCGGGCGAGTTGCGAGGCACTGCAGGATTCGGATTCTGGAACGATCCTTTCTTCATGACCGAGCGGAGGGTGCCGACCCTGCCGAGGGCTATCTGGTTCTTCTATGGATCTCCTCCGTCCGACATCAAGCTGGACCGGGACGCCCCGGGCCGAGGGTGGAAGGCTGCCACCATCGACGCCCTCCGGCCCGTCGCCATCTTGCTGGTACCGGCTGCGCTGCCGGCGGCTCTCCTCATGAACGTTGCGGTACTCTACCGCGTTCTTTGGCCCCCTATCCAGCGCGCGCTCAGGGTACGGGAGGCTGGCCTGAGGGTCTCCATGACCGGCTGGCATACCTACGTCATCGAGTGGGACGAGGACCGATCAACCTTCTCCGTGGACGGCGAGGCCGTCTTGGTGGATGCTCCCTCGCCGCGCGGCCCACTGGGCTTCGTCATGTGGCTGGACAACCAGTACATGGTGATCAAGCCATGGGGGCGTTTTGGCTGGGGCCTGCTCCAGGCCCCACGCCGTCAGTGGTTAGAGGTCGATCAGCTGACGCTTGAAGCGGCATAAGCCAGAGGCCGAGGGTCCAGGTCACGGTTCCTCTCCCAGCAGCGCCGATCCATCACTCCACGCTCAATTCCTGAACCAGTCGGGAACGTGGTCAGCTGTGCCCCTATCCCAGCTGCGCTTTTCTGATCGCGCCACGGCGCAGCAGGGCCGGGAGCCAGATCCCCTCCGAACGATCCCATCGGGATGGCCGGCCTCACCACACGCCCTCGTAGACAGAGCGCAGTCGGCCACCGTCCGCGGAGGGGGCTACGGCAGGATAGTGACGTTGCCCTCGGCATGGGAGACGCCTGCCAAACCTTCCGCTCCTGGACCCGTGTATCGGAGCACATACAGACCGCCCACCGAGTCGACCGCGTAGATCAGACCGTCGCGGACGATTGGATAGCTGAACATCTGGACCGGATAGCTTCCCATCCAGGTACCCGGTGCGTTCTCTATGGCCTGAGGTACGTAGTGACCT
>JASFVD010000418.1:0-3109 GCA_050050015.1 Anaerolineae bacterium
GGCCAGCAGGCTCGCTGGCATGATCCCTATGACGGCCGGACAGAATCCGCCCACGTAGGGACACTCCTGATAGGCACAGCAGTACGCCTGGAAGAAGCTGGTGGAGAGATAGAACAGGACGAAGGCTCCCGGGAGCAACGGATTGATCGCGCCCAGGTATACGCCCACGACGGTCATCAACAGAAGCAGAGGCACCGTCAGGGCCAGATAGAGTCCCTTTCTCCGATAAGGGACGCAGGACAGATCGGGCTTGAGTTCATCAGACATGTCCGCTGCTCCTCTTCTCCACCATTATCGCTAGGGCCGCGTTGTGGCGCCTGCAGCCGAGCCTGTCAGGATTCTAGTCGCTCGACCTAGTCACGAATCCGCTGATGGTGGTCTGACCAGGCCGCCCGGACAGAAGATGCCCAATCGTGAGCTCTCGTCTCACGCTCGGCCGAGATTCCAGCCCCGACCACACCCCGCTCCGTGACGGCCCCGCCAAGACCGAGTGGCGAGAGCCACTCGAATGCTCTCCTATCTCGACGAATGGCGCGACGCATGACCGCCGTGGCGTGGCCGGCGCCTTGACCTCGCTCGAGCATACAGCATAGGCTGATGAGGTGCACGATCCCTGACTGCTTAGTCTGTGGCGTGACGCGGCACGGGTGTTGGACAGCGTAGGCGTCGACCGCGAGGTTAAGAGCGATGGGCGTCCAGGGCGCTCCGTGGGCGTCGGCCAAGCTCTCGCTTTGGATCGCCCAGCACTCCGGGGACGCCGCATCCGGATATCTGAAGGTCGATCCGTCGACGTTCGGCACCAGAGCCCCGCATCCGACGCAGGGGATGCGTTCGGTGGCTCGAGCAGTAGAAGGCGCTCTCCCCATTTCAGACGTCGCACCTACGGCGACTCAGGTCCTAGCCCCTGCTGGGAGCGTCCATACAGGGAGACATGCTTGTCGCTCTCCTTGGAGAAGGAGTCCTTCTGCCAGGAGCCCCAACGATGCTGGAGGGTCAACCCAGCCAGCTGAGCCATCAGGTCGAGCTCGGAAGGCCAAGCGTAACGCAGCTCCACCGGGTACAACTCCACGCCCTTCGGGGAGAGGAGGACGTGTTGGCTGGAGACGCGCTGAGCGGCGCGATCAAGCTCCGCTGCATCCAGACAGACCACGTCCTCCGAGAGCTGGATCAAGCGCACCGTTCGCCCGTCCTCAAACCGCGCCGTATCCGGCACGAAGGCCTCGATGAGGAAAAGGCCACCACCGGTCAGGTGCTCCGCCACGCTACGGAAGCACCTCACCTGCTCCTCTTGCGTGAGCAGGCCGAAAAAGGTGTTGAAGGCGACGAAGATCAGGTCGAAGTGCTCGTCGTCCAGCTCCCCTGTGCGACGCGAATCTCGTCTCCGCCGGGCTTTTCACGCAGCTTCTGAACCATGGCTTGAGATGTGTCGATGCCGACTACCTCCAGGCCCCGCTCCGCCAGCGGAAGGCCGATTCGCCCGGTACCGATGCCCAGCTCCAGCACGCGGCCGCCGGCCGCCAGATTGTGCAAGAGTTCCACGCATCCTTCCTCGGGGGCGGAGTAGAAGTCGTCGTAGATCGCGGCAATCCGCTCCCTGTAGGTCGTGTCGTCGTAATGTCCCATCACCTACCTCCTCTGGTAAGGGAGTCTCAACTGTGTCACCGTGACACAGTCGCCGTCAAGGACTCATCTTGCAGGAGGGTCAACAGACATAGATCCGGGCGCCGAGGCCCGAGAAATCGAACAGCATGTGGGACATGGTGACCCGCAGAATCGACCCGCTCCGATGCGCTACCTGAGCCCGCAGCAGGCCGACAAGAGCGGCCACTGGGACCAGGGGCAGGGCTCCGCCGGGGGCCGTGCTCGGAACCACGGTCTGGGGCGCGGAGTGCCATACCGCGAAACCGATCGCCGGGTAGACCGTGGCGAGAAACCGGCTACTGGGAAAGATTGACACGTGGGCGCCCCGCCAGAGCAGCTCCTCCAAGGTGCCGTTAACGATGGCGATGATCAGGGAGAGGGCGATAATCCTCGCGTCGGCCTGGCCCATGGCCTGCGGAAAGGCGTACCCATAGCCCAGAGCCAGTGGAAGGATGAGGAACAAGGCACCGAGCCAGGCCGGCTCACCCAGTCGGTTCGGTGCATCGCGAAACAGCCGGAGCATCTGATCAGTTCCCAGAACCCACCAGCTGACCAGGAAGCACCAGACAATCCAGTAGAACAGGAACCCCCCGAGATAGCCCAGCTTCACGTCAAGCGCGGCGACCAGACCCTGGAAGGCAAGATACGTGCTGCCAAGCAGCACGACTGGCAGCAGGATGAGCGCTACCTGCTTCACCGAAGGCAGAGGCCTACTCCAGATTCTTCTCCCTCACATACCGGTCGAACCAGCGCAAGATGTGCTCGAGCCGGTCGATACGCCGATCAGTCCGACCGCCCCGGGAGAGGCCGTGAGGCTCGTCGGGAAAGCGAATCATCTCCGTGGAGACGCCGAGCTTCTTGAGAGCTACGAAGACCTGCTCTCCCTGCTCGATGGGACATCGCAGGTCGTCCTCACTGTGAATAACGAGCGTGGGCGTAGTGGCACTGCCGATGTGGCTGATGGGTGATTGTTCCCAGTAGGACTCGAAGGCCTCCCACGGCGGCTGGTCGCCGAACTCCTGCTGGAAGGCCCAGTTGAAGTCACTGGAGCCGTACAGGCTGATAAGGTTGCTCACGCTACGTTGAGTGACAGCGGCACGGAACCGGTCGGTGTGCCCGATGATCCAGTTGGTCATGTAGCCGCCGTAGCTCCCTCCGGTGACGCCCATACGGTGTGGGTCGACGTAGGGCATCTTCTGGACTTGGTCGGTCCAACCCATCAGGTCGTCGTAGTCGGCGCTGCCCCAGCTGTTCCAGATCGCTTGAGCATGCTCCTCTCCGTAGCCGCGACCGCCCCGCGGGTTGCAGAACGCCACAACGTAGCCGTGTGCTGCGAGCAGGAAGAACTCGTGCATGAAGAGATGCCCGTACTGGACACGAGGGCCGCCGTGGATCTCCACAATCGCTGGATACTGCCGGGACGCGTCAAAGTCCGGTGGCTTGAAATTCCAGCCCTGCAAGTCATTCC
>JASFVD010000419.1:0-3102 GCA_050050015.1 Anaerolineae bacterium
CCCTAACGAGCAGGCCTATGGGCTAGGGACGACGGCCGCGGAGTCGGAATGGAAGCTCAAGCAGATCGCGGCGGGGCACCAAGACTTCTTCGCTGCGTTGGGATGGTTTGTGGCGCAGGGAAACCATGTCGCGCTCATCCGCGGCAACCACGATGTAGAACTTCACTGGAGACAGGTCCGGGAGCGCTTCGCTGTGGAGGCAAAGCGCGCTCACACGCGTCAGTACCTCCGCGAGGGCGGGGACCCCCCGAAAGGGCTCGATGCACATCGCCAGCGCATTCACTTCTACCCGTGGGTCTATTACGAAGCGGGTCGCATCTACGTAGAGCACGGCTGTCAATACGACGTGGTCAACCACTTCCGCGACGTCCTGAACCCGGTTCTGCCTGACGACCCCGAGCGCATTGAACTGCCCTGGGGCAGCCTCTTCGTGCGCTACCTCTTCAACAGGGTGGAGGACATCCACCCTTTCGCCGATAACGTCAAGCCGCTCACCCGATACCTGAGCTGGGCCTTCCGAACCAACCCGATCAAGGCGCTGCAGGTGCTCCTCGGCCGAGGTTGGACCTTCCTCAAAGCTTTCTGGATGACGGGAAGAAAAGCGGCAGCGCGGCACTCGAATCAAGGGGCTGGATCTTCCGCGCGCGAGAGCGTGACCCTTCCGAAAGGTATTGTGGAGGAGATCCAGGCGCTCGCCCGCCGGCGAGTGGGATCCTGGTGGCAGAGGTGGCTCGAGGCCTTTCTGCGGGGACTCGTCTCGCTGCTGACGCTGGCAATCGCCGCCGCCTTCTTAGGCCTGACCGGCGTGACGTTGTTCCTTGGCAGCGGCCCGCGCTGGATGTCCGGCGTCTATGCGGCTGCGACCATTTTCGCAGTGATCCTGCGCCGCGGACTGACGCAGATCTTCGCCCGCGCGTCAGAACGCAGAGACCTGCTGGACGCCGCGTTCGAGCTGGAGCGAATCCTCGAGCCTGCGCAAAGCGTCCGCATCATCGCCATGGGGCACAACCATCGGCCATCCGTCGAACGCCTGGACGACACCTGGTACGTCAACACCGGAGCCTGGGTCCCGCTGTACGAGAGGGATGGCCCTGTCGAGGGTCGGGAGGCGCTCACGTTCCTCCGCGTGGGGCAGGCCGAAAAAGGGGCTCCCGAGTTGCTCCGCTGGGACGACGCAGGTGGCGCACCGACGCCGATGGTGCAGCGGGACGATCTGCTCGATCGCCAGTCCTAGCGCACTACGTCCGCAGTATCACGGACGGTTCTCGGCAAGCCGGGTGGGGCCGGCACGCACGTGTCACTTCGAGGGAGCGGCCGACCACTCACCACGACGACCGTGACCGTACACCTCCCTCCGCACCTCTATGCAACGCATGATCGGGAGAAGCCATGGCCCCGGGCATTGCCCGAGGAGACCACTCGATTGGATGGTGCCGCGGATTCGCTGGTCCTAGAGGATGCCGACCTGACTATGATCCGCCAGCGTCAGCTTGTAGGCCTTCGGCTTGATGGGGGAGCGCGTCAGGTTCACGTTCCGCCCGATGAGGCTGTCCTGGATCCGCGCCGGGATGTCGCTGATCACACTGTCCTCCAGGACGATCGCCCGCTCGATCTCACTGTCCACAACTTCTACATCGTGATAGATCGACGTGAAGGGACCGACGTACGAATTGACAATCCGGGTGCGCTCTCCGATAATGGATGGCCCGCGGATCACGCTGTTGATGATCTCGGCGCCTTTCTCTATCGTGACTCGGCTGTCGACCTCTGAGTCTCGGTCGACGTACCCCTCGACCGCTGGAGTCAGGTCCTCAAGCACCAGCCCATTCGCCTTCAGAAGCTCGTTCGGCTCCCCGGTGTCGATCCACCAGCCCCGGTGGACGTACGGATAGACCTTGCGGTCGTGCTCCACCAGCCACTGTATGGCATCCGTGATCTCCAGCTCGCCGCGCCAGGAAGGCGTGATGCTATTCACCGCCTCGTGGACGTTATGGTCAAACATGTAGATGCCCACCAGAGCCAGGTCAGACGGGGGATTCTCGGGCTTCTCCACCAGATGGACCACACGTCCTTCACCGTTCAGCTCCACCACCCCGTATCGTTCGGGATGCTCCACCCTTGTGAGGACGATCTGCGAGTTCCAGTCGGACGCCTGGAACTGGTTGACCAGGTCGTTGATGCCGCCCTGGATGACGTTGTCACCCAGGAACATGACGAAGGGCTCGTCCTCCAAGAAATCCCGGCTCACCTTTACGGCATGGGCTAGTCCAAGGGGTTCTTCCTGGTGGACGTAGGCGACGTTCGCGTCCCACCGCCCCCCTCGACCAACAGCCTCCTTGATCTCCTCTGCGGTGTCACCGACGACGATGCCAATGTCGTCGATGCCAGCGTCGCGAATGGCTTCGATGACCCGAAAGAGAATCGGCTTGTTCGCCACGGGGATCAACTGTTTCGCGCTTGTGAACGTCAGGGGGTAGAGGCGCGTGCCTGTGCCACCACTGAGAATCAGAGCCTTCACGTACGTCTCCTTTCACGCCCTCATCTGCCCCCTTCGCGGTAGGGGGCAACTGAGAGCGCCCTCGATCAGTATGCGCTCAACGTGACGTCGCGCGTCGCCTCGTTCAAGACTGCACCGATGATTCGCACGTTGACTCGCTCCAGAAGCTCCTTTGCCCGCGCGGCGTGCTCGCGGCGCGTGCGCCCGGCGGAGACCACCAGCAGCACCCCATCCACCTTCGTCCCGAGCACCGCCGCATCCGTCACGGCGACCACTGGAGGTGCGTCAAGAAGGATCACATCAGCTCGATCGCCGAACGTGTCGATGACCTGTTCCATCTTCCCGGAGCCGAGCACGTCCGCCGGGTTCGGGGGCAACGGGCCGCTGGGCA
This sequence comes from Anaerolineae bacterium, assembly GCA_050050015.1. Taxonomy (GTDB): domain Bacteria; phylum Chloroflexota; class Anaerolineae; order B4-G1; family B4-G1; genus SKLM01. The sequence goes on from JASFVD010000419.1 coordinate 2,889, forward strand.
CCAGTAGGAGATTCTCCACCCCAACGTCCACGAGTGGCGGATCGTCCAGGGCTTCCTCCTCCAGGATCATGGTCGTCAGGCCCCGGTCGTTCGCCACACCGAACATCTCGTGGAGCCGAGGACGGCGCAGATCGGCATCCACGAGGATGGTGCGCCGTTCACCCTGAGCCATCGTCACAGCCAGGTTGACCAAAACCTCGGACTTACCTTCGTT
>JASFVD010000420.1:0-3096 GCA_050050015.1 Anaerolineae bacterium
GGTTGGCTTGGGCAGACTCGCTCTGCTAGGCGCGCGATGATCTCCATCTACAGGCTGGCCCTCCCTTCGATGATCACCTGACTGGGCTTTCAGTTGAAAAAGGCGCCGATGCAGACGAGCGAAATGCGCTAGCCGGGCCATCCATGCAGGGCAACGTCAGGCTCTACACCATCGGCACCCCCTTCTCCCTCTTCCTCCATGATCTGGCGAACGGTCACGTGCGCTCTGTGAACCCCGTCGCCATCGGGCCAGTCTCGGTCGGCTTCTATGCGCACTTGCCAATCCGTCCCATCAGCCACCACCACGGCCTCGCCGCCGAAGAGCTTGACCCGACTCACCGTCTCACCCTTGGTCTTGGAGATGGCGTCGGCAAGCTCCCGTGGCGACCATTCCTCGTCGAGGGCCGTCTTGAGCGCCAGCACGGGGTTATCTGCCTGGAGTGCCGTTTCGTAGAGCAGCAAGGGTTGGTCGGGGAAACGGAGCGCTGGCGGGAAGGTACGGTGCAGCACCTCGAAGGTTTTGAGCCGCCGTGTGGTATACATGGCTATCTCTGCCAGCTTCTTGTACGTGCCGTACTTGCCGTGTGTGTCCACGGTGGATGCCACCACAGCCCCCAGCTTCCACTGGCTGCCCCGCTCTTCAGCGACGCACTCTACCACCGCCTGCAAAGCATCGTCGAGGCTTTGAAAGGCAAAGCAGCGATCTTCTTGGAAGGGATCGTAGTCTAAATCTGGATGAGTCTTCGGCATTTGCGGTTCCTCTGGCGCGATTTCATGTTCGATGTTGATACTGGGCATTTAGCGTCCCCTTTCTAAGTGTTGTTGTCCTACCCTCTAAGCCCACTTCAGCGCACTCGCCATGCCCCCCACGGAATCGTCAGGCAGGATGCGCCCCGCTCAATTTTCCCCTCACATCTTCCGCACGTCTCCACCGCTCATCTCCACGATGGGCCAGGTGACATCGGGGGGACCCTGCAGACGGCTCAAGATGGCCTTGGCCCTGTCGGGCCAGTCCACGGTCCTGGGATTGGGCTCGAAATGCAGGGCCACTGTGGTGGCCAAGCGATGCGCTTCCCTGTAGCGGTGGTCCAGCAGCAGGAAGAGCTTCTCCACCGCCCAGGGCGTCATCTTGACCTGGCCCAGCTCGTCCAGCCCGAGGACGGGGATGTCTCGCACCTCGGCGAACAGCGCATCGAACGCCTGGGGGGCGTTGGGTTGGTAGGCCTGACGCAGCCTATCCAGCAGGTCCGGCGTGACGGCGTAGATGGCCGCCGTCTCATGCAGCCTGAATTGGTTGACGATGGAAGCCAAGACGTAGGTCTTGCCGACGCCGTACTCTCCCCACACCGTCAGCCAACCCCTGGGGTCTTTGGGCCGCCGTGTGAACTTGGTGGCCGCGCGCCAGGCCGCCTTGCGGCCCTCGTCTCGCATCATGGCCTCCAGAGACCAGTCTAGCATCTCAGAGGACAGACCACTGATCTTCTCCAGGTACTCGGGCAAGTAGCCTTCCCAGCAGGCGGGACAGCGGATGAGCTTGCCGAACAGCGGGTGCCCGACTGGGACCGGAGCCGTTAGGAAGCCCCGCTGACTTTGCGGCCAACCGCACATCGGGCACTCGTGGGCGGCCTTGGGTCGCGGCTCGTTCCACTGCGGTGGGTTGTTGAAGAGAGGTGGGTGATGGCGTAGGATCTGCTTTGCTTTCTCCCATGTGAAGATGTCTGTCATCGAACGCCTCGCTTTCAACGGTTGTGGTAGGGCAAGGTGCCCGCTCTCTTCTTGGCCAGCCATTCCTGTATGGCTGGATCGCTCATGTCGGGGCCTAGATCATGTCCTGTGGCTGCACGAGCCTGATCGCTTCCCTTGGTCTGGTCGTGCCAGTTGCGCTGGTTGCCGGTTTGGAGACACTTTGCGTAGTAGCGCAGGTTGGGGGAGACGGGTTTCTCGTCGCGCATCATGGCCTTGTACATCTCCGTGCGGGCATAGGCGTGTATGTCCCGTTGAGGGAACTCGTCCCAGAGGTCTCCGAAGCGTTCGTATTGCAGGGACCCTCCCAGAGGGCCAAAGAGCTTCTCGTACTCTCTGAGGGCCCTGGCGTAGTCGTCGTTCAGGTCGTCAGGTGGTGCGCGTTCAGGTTTTGAAGCTGGCCGCTGCTGCTCTGAAGTATTCTCTGAGGAAGTCTCTGCAGTCATCTCTGAAGGAATGTAATTCAGCTTTCCTGCATTACCCAGGTAATTCGGCTTTCCTGGATTATCTAGGTAATTCAACTTTCCTAAATTACCTGGTAATTGGGAGATGGGGCCTTCATCGAGCGTGTGGGGAGCGTAATAGGCGCAGTAAATGGCGATGTAGAACAGCGTCTCATTCAGTTGGTACCAGGTCATGCGATCGCTGTCCGTCCAGTAGATGACCAGGTGTTTGCTCAGCAGCTCATGTTTGCTCTTCCCCTTGGTCACTTTGGCACCGATGGTTTGGATGGCGGTATCGAATTCTGGCCCGCTCATCCCCAGTTCCTCAGTCCAGCTATCGCCTTCCCTGTACTTCTCATGTTGGCAGGGGGCCCGGAACTTGTAGAAGGGCTTGCGTCCGTGCCCGTGCCAGCGGAAGCTGATCTGTTGCAGGAGAATAGAGGCCGTGACCTTGCCCGTGATGTGGTTGTACTCTGGGCGATAGGGAATACTCCGCTGCTGATCAATGGCCTGTGATTGGGCGATCGCGCTGCCCTGGGATAGGGCGTCTTGGAATCGGTCTTGGTCTGCCATCGGCCTCCTTCCTTTCCCCCGTCCGTGCAGCCTACTTCCGCAGGCCTATCTGAAGGGCATGGTGTTGGCCCCCCAGTGTCGCAAGTGCGCGGCTAGCCACGATAGAAGACAGCATCAGGGCTGCCATGAACCCGAAATGTCTCTGCTCTCATGCTCTTCCCCCCTTACGATCACGTCCACCAGGTGATCTACGAACGCCCGCACGTCGACATCAGCCTCGTAGAGCGTCTGCCAGCCGACGCCTGATGCCTGGGCTTCCTTCAGCTTCTCAATGGCCCGACCCGCTGAGCGGGGCGGCGGATCGATCGTCGATCGCTCCTGCTGCACTGTAGTACTGA
>JASFVD010000421.1:0-3094 GCA_050050015.1 Anaerolineae bacterium
TTTCGCCATGCACGGAATCCCCGGGCAGCCAGGGATCGCCGCGTCCAGGATCCACGCGTAGGTCGCACCGGTCTGGGGGCCGCTCGCTGTCCCCATCATGCACTGCAAGATAGTTGCAGAGGTATGATCCAGCGGGGGCTCCGGCCTTCAGGAGGAGGATACACGACGGGCCACCGGCATCCGTGTTGAAGTCCTGGAAGTCTTGAATCCAGCACAAGATGCCAGTCCCTGAGATCCTTTCGCGGAAGGCTCGGTATGTTTCCTCTCCCAAGCAGGCGTTGGGGACGACGAACGCCAGACGCCTCTGCTCCACGAGGAGCTCCAACCCTCTCTCAGTGAAGAAGCGCAAGAGGGGGTCATCGTCGTCGCCGGCTTGAAAGCCGATAGCGTCCAGAAAAGCTATTTCATCTTCAGAGAGACCACCACCGAACCGTGCGCTCCCCACGAGCCCGTCGAACCCAGCCCGCTTGCCTCGGCGCCGTCCGCTGTCATCGTAGAACACCTCGGGGAAGACCAGCTCCCAGTGGAAGAAGCGATGTTCCTCCGCGATGTGCCGGGCCTGGTTCACGGCCTCCAGCCCGAGCAGCGTATCTGGCTTGCTGATCACGCCCAGTGCCTCGTCGTAGTCCCCGCGAGCGAATGCATTACCGAAGTAGGCGCTGGTCCACAAGTCCGCCACGGCATCGAACGGCAGTTTCAAGTCCTGCACGGCGTGAGCTGCCTCTTCCTTGGCCTGCACCGCATCGTAGTCCCTGCTCTCTTCCTCTGTGATCTCAAGGATGCGCCCCATGACGGCGGGCAGAGCTTGACTGAGGAGGTGCTCCAGCATGTTGATCTGCCCCGCCCTGTGCTGCGCTGCCTGCCTTCGCGCCTCACGATCCAGCACCGGGGGCGGTGCCCAACCCAGATCCTCCACTCTGGCACCGATGAGCGCATCGCCGCATTTGAGATGGTGATCCAGGAAGCTGAGTGGGCAATCGGCCGCGACGGTAGCAAGCCACAAGCTAAGCTTCGCCAGCTCCACAGCCAGCGGGTTCCTGTCGACTCCGTAGATGGAACGCTCAACCACTCTCCGTTTCCAGTAGCTGAGATCGTCCTCCGGCGTCGCTTCCGTGCTCACGTACGGAGACGTAGCCAGCGCCAGTGCGACGAACTCTGTGGCCTCCACAAGATAGCGCCCGCTCCCCATCGCCGGATCGAGGATCTTCAGGGCCAGGACCTCCTCTACCATGGTCTGTCGCGCCTCGGAGCGCGCTAGCTCGGCATCAGCAGCCTCAACCTGCTCGTCAACCCGCTCCCGGATCTCCCTGACAAGCGGGCCCACGGCCTGCCGCACGGCGGCTTCCACGACGGGCCGCGGGGTATCGTGCGACCTCGAGGGGCGTCGTCTGCCCTCGTCAGTCGCCAAATAGACCTGGCCCCGCTCCCGCCGCTCGATCACTCGAGCATCTACTGGCGCCTCATCTTCCTTGACCCAGCGCCCCTCGCCGTCCTCCTCTACCGCAACGACGGGCTCCTCCGCGAAGCGGGGATGGCATTCTAGAAGTCCCTCGAAGACAGCGGCTAACCGACGTATGCCCAACGTGCCGTAGTCAACGAACACGCGTCCCGCGTCCGTCTCCCTCCGGCTCAGTAGGTCGATGACCGCTGCCAGCGCACGATCACCCACCTCCTTCTCCTCGAGGAAGGGGTGCTGTCGGGGATCGAAGAGGCCTCCGTTGTACCTCGGGACGTGAAGCGCGCTGTTGAGCTTCGGGTAGCTGCCATTGATGATCTGGAAGAGATTCTTCAGCTGGCCCCAGTAGAGGGTGGTTCCAGCGGCCGGTGGGACATCGCGTCGGGCAATCCCTTCCTTGATGCGGGCCAGGCTGTGGTTGACGTGGTACTGTTCGTAGTCCAGGGGAAGAAGCCCTCGACTTTCTCCGAACAGTATGAACAATAGACGGTACAGGAGGTACAGGCTGTTGTCGTAGACCTCCTTCAGATCATCCGCCCCCAGTTGGTTGGCCGGCCGGTCGAGAAAACCCCTGATGAGTCTCTCCAGCGCACGGTGAGCGTTCTCGCGGAGGTCCTCCTCCAACTCGGTGTCGCAAGCTTCGCTGGCCGTCATGACATCGTCCAGGAAGACGCGTCCCTCATGGTCGGGCTGGAACGCCTCCTGGCGGAAGAAAAGGGTGAAATACCGTAACACGCCCGGGTCCGGCTCCTGGAGCAGTCCGATGAGGTCGATCTCATAGAAGACATCAAGGCAGTCGCTCGAGTCCCTGTGGACGAGGCGCCAGAGTCGCCCATTGCTGAGGATGCCCCAGTCCACGCCGATGCTCCGAAGATAGTAGTCGATCTGCCAGCTGGGATTGCGATCCGCGAAGTCGCCCTCGCCCCCCTTCCGCTTCTTGCCCAGACGGCCGCCCCAACGCAGGACCTCGCCCACAGCCAGGGCCCTCTGGGCGTAGGCCTCCCTCTCCTGCAGGTCAGCTGCCTCTCTACGCGCGGCATGATCCGGGAAGAAGATATAGTCCGGTCGCTTCACACCCTCGCCCAGTCCCGGCACGGCGGGTTCCGGCTCGAAGACGTGACCGAGCTGCCGGAGAATGGGCCGGAACCAGTGAGCCTCGAGAGCCCTCTCGCGGTAGCCAGGCAGGGCGTCGCCCTCTCGGGCACAGCGACGCTGCAGCCAAGCAAGGAAAGCCTTGACCTCCGCCAGGCCTTCCTCCCAGCGGGGATCATTGGGAAGGACGTGGTCTAGGAAGTGGTCGGAAAACAGGTAGCGATTCCTATGGGCAGAGGACAGGCTCATCTCCAGACGGGGCGAAGTGGACATGGTCTGGGTCTCCTTGACGCGCTAGCGACTCGTTGCCAGAAGAGGCACAGATTGGGGTCTTGGCCCAGCGGGCAATGTCTCGGGAACCGGGAAAGATCGCCACACGAGCTTGATCGCCTCCACTTGGCGGGCCGAGGGACGGGAAGCAGCTCGTCAGACCAATCCCCCTGCCGTGATCCCACCCTCAATGTCTATCGTTGCGAGAGCAGGACAATTATAGTGCTGGAAGGTAGGTATGCAAGTAATGGGCGCTCGATCCTACGCCAGCAGTAG
>JASFVD010000422.1:0-3092 GCA_050050015.1 Anaerolineae bacterium
AGGTCGTGCTCACGTTCGACAAGCTACTGCAGAACAGAGAATTCGTGACCTTGATGCGACAGGTCCTCCACAAGCTAGAACATCACTACGAGCGCCCGGTAGACATTGAGTTCACCGTCGAAATCTCGAAGGAGCGACCGCATCAATTTCGGATGAACCTCCTTCAGTGCCGGCCGCAGAGCTGGCGCGAGGGAGGTGAGAGCATCTACGTCCCGATCGACGATGTCCCACAGCGTGACGTCATCTTCCTCACACGGAGGATGGTACCGCACGGCCGGGTCAAAGGGATTCGATACATCGTCTACGTGGATCCCCAGGAGTACCATCGTGCACCGGACCAAACCACGAGGCTTGAGATAGCCCGGATTGTGGGGCGTCTGAATAGACGCCTAGAAGGTGAGTGCTTCATCCTTATGGGCCCGGGGCGGTGGGGCACGAGCAACGTTGAACTGGGGATCAAGGTCAGCTACGCCGAGATTTACAACACCAGTGCTCTGGTCGAGATCGCCGAGAGGGACAGGCAAGGCGGGGCGGAGGTTTCTTATGGCACGCACTTCTTCCAGGACCTCGTAGAATCGGAGATCTACCCCGTTCCGCTATACCTGAATGCCTCAGGGACCCTCTTCAATCACACCTTTCTTGACGAGGCACCTAGTGCGCTTCCGGACATGCTGCCTCAGGATGCAGCATACGCGCGTTACGTTAAGGTCATTGACGTTCCTTCGGTATGCGAAGGGCGACGGGTCGATCTCCTCATGGACAGCATAGAAGACGTAGGTATGGCGTATCTCGCCTAGTATCGATCACATCCCTCACGCTGCCTTGGGGGACCCACCTCCCCCTCAACTTGACAAATCGGGGCAAACGCTTATAATAGTGGTTTGCGATTAATCCCTGCTCCACAGAAGCGCTGAGCACCGAGAGGCCTTCAGCGCTTCTTCTATGCTGCGAGAGAGCTCCCTAGAAAACAGGAAGGTTCATGAACAACCGAAATGACAACCTGCTGGAAGCGCAAGACTTCCGTAGCCTGCGCATCAAGCTAGCTTCACCAGAGGAAGTCCATTCCTGGTCTTACGGAGAGGTCACCAAGCCCGAAACTATCAACTACCGTCGCCTGCGCCCCGAGAAGGACGGACTCTTCTGTGAGGCCATATTCGGCCCCACCAAGGACTACCAGTGCTATTGCGGCAAGTACAAGAATATCCGCTACAAAGGTATCGTATGTGACAAGTGCGGCGTCGAGGTGACCCGCTCCTCCGTGCGCCGCGAACGGATGGGCCACATTGATCTGGCTGCCCCTGTGGCTCATACCTGGTACACACGGCGCGTCCCCAACCACCTCAGCAAGCTGATCGGCATTCGCAAGCGCGACATGGATCGCGTGCTCTACTTCGCCAAGTACATCGTCATCAATGTCAACGAGGATGCGCGGCAAAAGGCGCTCCAGCGGCTCGAAGAGGCATTCGGAGAGCAGAAGGAACAGCGCGAGGCGGTGGCCCAGGAGAGCATCGACGCCTTGACAGAGCGCCTTGAAGAGGAAGAGACGAGAATCGAAGACGAGATCGAGGATATCCGCACCACGTTCGATGATCGGCTAGCCGAAGCAACGGATGAGGTCGTCGAGGAAGCGCAGTCGCTTCAGAAGAAACTCGAGAATCGACAAGGAGAAGCCCTCCAAGCTCCGATGATCTTCAAGCCCACAGGTGAAACCATCGCTGCCCAGGGCGAAGTCGTGGGGCGTGAGCACTTGACGGCGCTCAACAACACCGTTCAAGAGCACCTGAGCAAGGTTGAGGACGAGCTGGAGACGGAGAAAGAGGAACAGACAAAGCCCCTCGTCCAGGACCTTGAACACTGGCGGGAGGCGACGCAAGACGAGGTGGCTCAGATAAACCAACGAGCCGCTATCGAGATTGCCGATTGGCGCGCTCAGCTTGATACGGACCGGGAGGAATTGCTCAGCCTGGCAAAGTATCAGTGTATCGGCGAGCCGCGACTACGAGAGTTGCGGAGCAAGTGGGGACAGGTCTTCAAAGCCGGCATGGGCGCCGAGGCTTTTCACGAGATATTGTCCAATCTTGACCTGGACACGCTGGCTGAGGAGCTGTGGCACCAAGTCCGGCACGACACGTCGAAGACACGTCGCAAGAGGGCTCGTCGGCGTCTACGCATTGTCGAGGCGCTGCGCAGAAGCGGCAACAAACCAGAGTGGATCATCCTGACGGTCTTGCCAGTCATACCACCCGACTTGCGACCCATGGTGCAGCTCGACGGTGGCCGCTTTGCCACCTCGGACCTGAACGATCTCTATCGGAGAGTGATCAACCGCAACAACCGACTGAAGCGGCTCCTGGAACTTGGCGCCCCAGACGTGATCGTGCGCAACGAGAAGCGGATGTTGCAGGAGGCCGTGGACTGTCTGATCGACAACAGCCGGGGCAAAGCACGCTCGCGTCACGGGCGTCGTGAGTTGAAGTCGCTCAGTGACATGCTCAAGGGCAAGAAGGGTCGCTTCCGACGCAACCTTCTAGGCAAGCGCGTTGACTACTCTGGACGTTCGGTCATCATCGTCGGTCCGGAGCTGAAGATGCACCAATGCGGCCTGCCGAAGTCGATGGCACTCGAGCTCTATCGGCCTTTCGTCATCAGCAGGTTGGTCGAGTACAACTACGCTACAAACGTGAAGGCTGCCAAGCGTCTGATAGAGCGAGAACGCCCCGAGGTGTGGGAGGTGCTCGAGGAGGTCATCAAGGATCGCCCGGTGCTCCTCAACCGCGCGCCGACGCTCCACCGCCTGGGTATCCAGGCCTTTGAGCCGGTGATGATCGAGGGCAAGGCGATCCAGCTCCATCCCCTGGTGTGTCCCGCGTTCAACGCGGACTTCGACGGCGACCAGATGGCAGTCCACGTTCCGCTGTCCGAGAGAGCGGTCGAGGAGGCTCGCACGCTGATGCTCTCCACCCGCAACCTCTTGAAGCCCGCGAACGGTCAGCCTCTCGTCGGCCCAACGAAGGATATGTGCCTGGGCATCTACTATTTGACGATGGACAGCGACCGATACGCCGACGTGCGGCCAAAGCCCTTCGTCGATC
>JASFVD010000423.1:0-3083 GCA_050050015.1 Anaerolineae bacterium
CGCCGTGAGTTACGGCTGCCCAGCTGCCCCTCGCTGCCGTAGATCCGACCGATCATAGGACGTGCAAGGCGTTCCCAGGCCCCGAAACTGACGGGGATGAGCAGTGCCCCCCCAAGCAGTACGCCCAATGCAACAGAATGACCCATCCGTTCCTCGAGAGCCGAGGGGAGCGGAATGTGATACGCAAGCAGATAGGACAGGGCCAGGATCCCTAACCCTAGCACCCATCCACGTCGTATGATCCAGCGTTCACGGGGATTCCCGCGCACGCGCAGGGCCTCCAGGGGCGCGATCCGGCCGGCCTGCCACGCTGGTATAGCCGTGGCTATCAAGGTCATGCAGATGCCGACAATCACGCTGGTCACCAGACCGTCTAGAGGCACGTGAACCTCCCGCACCTCTTGGGCCAGAATGAGCTCCATGATCCTTATGAGTCCGCGGGACAGTAGCAGGCCCGCTCCCACGCCGAGAGCCGATCCCACCGAGCCCAACAGGGCCGCCTCGGCTAGGATCTGCTGCATGATCTGCGCCTGCGTCATGCCGACCGTGCGGAGCATGCCGATCTCTCGCGTCCGCTCCACGACCGTCATAGAGAAGGCATTGAAGATCAAGAATGCTCCGACGAAGAGCGCGACGACGCCGAAGAAGTTGAACCCTATCTGGTAGCCATCCAGCATCTGGGTCACACGCTTGCCTCTCGCGGCGGGATAGGTCACGGAATAGTCATCGCCCAGGCGAGTCTGCAGAGCAGCCTTGAGCTCATCGAGTCGCGCCCCGCTCGCGGTCTGCGGAGCTGCCACGATGTCGATCTGATCCAGGTCGCCGACGCGGTCGAAGATCTCTTGGGCCGCGTGAAGCGGGATGACCCCGAACGCACCATTGTTGAGTTGCCCTGCCCCTTGCTCAGACATCAAGCCCACCACGCGCAGCGTCTCGACGCCCTGTGGGGTGACAATGTCGAGGTCGTCGCCCACCTCCACGTCCTTCTCGGCTGCGTAGTCACTCACTAGGACGATGTGGAATGCATCCAGGTCCGCCGAGAGGAACTGACCCCCGACGAGTCTGTACTCACGCGCCTCCACGTCAAGGTCGGGATCAATGCCGTAGATCACGAGACCACCGGCCACGGCGCCGAAGAAGCTGATGTCCAGAGGAGAAGAGCCATCGGAGACCAGGGACGTCCGGACCTGGACTGAGGGAATCGCCCTCTGGATGCCAGGCACCGCAAGGGTGCGCTGCAGAGCGACGGCCGGGAAGCCTCCCTCTCCAGCCTCCTGGCTGGTGACAACCAGATGGGCCCTGCCGGAGGCCTCGCTGAAGAGCGTCGTGATGGCATCCAGCGTGCTGAGGTTGGTGATGCTGATGGCCAGGATGACGGCCACGCCGAGCACGATGGCGAACGTGGTCAGGAAGGTGCGCGATGGTCGCGTCCATAGCGAGCGGAAGGCGAGCAAGGAGAGACGCAACATCTTCATCTCCTATCGACAGGTCAGCAGAGAAAGGGGCGAGTTTCCTCGGCGGCAACACTGAACGCCGGATGCGGCGATTGCCTGCACGCAGGTCCCTGCGTGTGGCCTCCGACCCAGCAGCGTCGGACCGTCAAGTGATGAGGGGTGCGCTTTAGGCATCATCAGGCGGCCCGACCCACCAGCTATCGATGCCAGGTGCCTCCGGCGGCCCCAGCGCCCGCACCCACCCCGGAGTCACGGGATCACGTGCGACCGAGGTGAACCCTGCCTGCAGAGATACGGACCCTGATGTGGCTTCCTCGATCGACACGAGTCTCGGCCGCACGGCGCTCAAGCGTTGGCCATGCCAGGGGGCCGGTATCGTGCCGCGGACCCATCGAAGTCGCCCCTTTCAAGACCAGGCAAAGAGGTGCGGTGGCGTCCGGGCGCCGATGCCCACGGCAATGTACCTGCTATCGCAGGCCTCGCACGATCTCTCCGGTCTCAGGGTGCGTCGTGATGGGCATGGGAGAGCGTGCAACGACCAAGACAGATGATCAAATCAATCGTGAGAAGGAGGCAGAGCCGATGACGAAGGACTGAACGTCAGCCGCCCGATCTCATAGCGCAGCCCGTCGCCATCCTGCAATATTCTACTACAAGTTGGTCGTCCTTGTCAAACCCACCATCGGCCGAGGCGTGCCTGCCTCTTGCGAGCTCACTAATTGGCTGCGGCACCCGGCCATCCTCTCAGCCGGCGTACCTCGGCACTCTCTCGAAGCTGACGCTCACGGGATGCTTGACACGCGGGCTGCAGAAACTGTATAATGCGCTCATCGGTCAGAGCGCCAACCACCCTCCAGGCAAGTCTACTTGAGGACCACGACCTCCCGACGCTGCCCGACCGGTCAAGCTTCCTCCGCACCAGATAACAGTTCTCGCTACGCATCGCGACCTCGAATATTCTGCTGACTTGGCCGAGTCCCGGAATCTTTCGAGTCTGAGCGCCAGATAACCGATAACCGATCTTGCGGGGAGGCAGTCGCACCCGCTCATCCCCACCCAACCCAACAGGAGGGTCGTCATGGCAGTGAGTCGTTCCTCCAAGGCAGCGGTCGGCGCGGCGACGATACTTGCAGGCACGTTGTTGGTCGTCATGACACTGGCGCTCGATCAGGCCGGAGCCAACGCTACGTCGCACGCAAGCAGCCTGCCGTCGCAGAATGCGAAGCCCCTCTCCCAGGTGCCGAATCCACCGTGGTCCAAACGGATAGACAATGCATTGTGGAGCCCGGACTTTGTCGTCTCTGTCGAGACCTCAGACACCATCAAAGTCGTCGACGCCATCACCACGCTCCCCAGTGAGCCAGTGGACTTGCTCGAGCGCTGGAACACGGACCATCTGGATCTCCTCGACTTTGAGGTTAGCCCGGCGGGCTCCGTGATCCTCACGGACAGCGGCGCCTTGACGTGGCAGCTTCCCGAGGGCGGGAGGATCTTCACACTTACCAAGTGGTACCACGTCGAGCCGAGCACGTGGACCGAGACCACTCTCTTCGAGCAGCTATGGTGGCACCAGGAACTGCTCGAGGAGCGCCCAGTGGTCATCAGCAAGGAGCCTCCGCGGCTGTGGAT
>JASFVD010000424.1:0-3080 GCA_050050015.1 Anaerolineae bacterium
TGGGTCATTAGCACTTATTCTCTTTGTGATCTTCTAAGTCAAACAGGTGAGAGCTCGGCTTCTCGTTGTTTGACACGCTCCCTGGGGCGTGATATAGTATCATCACGAGGGGAGGGGAAAGTGGAAGGCTCTTGCCGCTGTTTGGCGGCTGCCACGCTTTCCCCTTTCTTCTTGCCTCCCTCTGCTTGCTTCCTGCGATGGATGTCCAGATCATACGGCGTCTTGTCGCGCATCATCGCGAAGACTATGTCCGACAGACGCCGCATCAGGCGCTTGAGCGCGTGGTTCGACTCCATCCCCTTTTCTTCTACCAGGCGCTCGTAGTACGCCTTCGAAAGCGGCTCGTGTCGTGCAGCAGTGACGGCCAACTGGTGGAACGCGTTCTTCAGCCGACGATTGCACCGTTTGTTCTCGACATGGTAGGAATACTGCCCGCTCCCTTTGACAACCGGAGCCGTCCCGTTGTAGCTGGCGTACTTGTTGGGATCGTTGTCGAACCGCTTGGTGCTCAACGTGTCACCGATCATAACGCCAGCCAGGACAATGCCCAGTCCATTCAACGTCTCCAATTGCTGACCGGTGGCTGATATCGTCATCTCAAGCTGCGCCTTGACGTCTTCGATGCTTCGTTTCAGCTGGGCGAGACGGCGAGCCAGATCCTGGATAATCCGAGCCTGTGTCTCGATCAGCAGGCGTTGATTGGACGAAAGGACCTGTTCGCAGCTATCCAGGATGTGCTGAGCCTTCTCCCGACTCGCCTGGCGGTTGATCCGGTGATTGCTCTTCTCATAGAAGAAGCCTGCCAACTCCTCGATGCTGACATCTTCCAGATGATTGGGCGTAGGGTAGGTCTGCCAGAAGGCCAGCGCCGTGGTGCCCTTTATGGGGTTGAAGAAGGACTTGTAGGCAGGATATTGGTTGGCTAGGAGGTTGTGTAATCGATTGAGAGCCGCGGTCTGCTCCTTGACCAGCTGCTCGTGGTAGCGTGAGAGCTCCTGGGTGGCCTGCACTGCCTCGCGAACAGGCTTGACGTCGGGAAGGCGGTGGTAAGCGCGCAAGACCACGGCCGCCGTCGTCAGAGCATCCAGGTGATCCGTCTTGTCCTGGCCATAGAAGTCCCGTTGACGGTCGACCTTAAGGGGATTCACTCCTTTGACCTCACAACCCTGCTCCACTAAGTAGCGGGCCAGGTTGTAGCCGTAGTTGCCGCTGTCCTCTATCCCGAAAGTGAGCCTTAAATCATGCTTCGAGGCGACCTCTCGCGCTCGCTCCAGCAAGGCTCGATGTCCTGAAGCCGTGTTCTCGAACTCTTCGTCGATCAGGATTGCTTCCGGAAACCTGATCGCTACAACCTCTAGTGTGTCCCGATGTGGATCTATGCCTACCGAGAGGGCGTTTTCGGGCACGAATTGAGTGATCATCACTGTCTCCTCCACTCGACTGTGCAAACCAAATACGCTTTGTCCCCCCAGGTGAAGCCAAGTATGAGCGTTTCATCGCCTGCCACGGCGAGCCGCAACCTTCTAATGTCTTTCCTGGACGGACGCCCGATGGGGTGGCAGTCACAGAAGAGCCTTTCCAGGCATGGCGAAAGGAGCCTTGCCCCATCTGACGCCCATTATACAGGACCGCTCCCTGCCAGTGTAACATACTTGGTGATAGGAGAGCGAGACAGAGCTCTCCCCGTAGTGGCACGACCTCAGGAGGAGAACAAGGCGCTCATATCGTAGCCAGCCGGCTGATCGATAAGCCAAGCTGTGAGGCCGGTGACGTTCAAGATGGACGCTCTGCGCTTGTAGCCGCGCATCGTGCGGTACCGTTCTTTCACCGCCCAGCCAATGGCTCGTTCCGCAGCGTTGTTGGTGGCGTCGATCTCAAGGCCTTCCCGGTATTTCAGGTCGCGATAGCAAGTGAGGCGCTCCCAGTTATCCCACAAGTGAAGGACGTGATTACGCAGACGATACCAGATCGACGCGCGTTCTCCTTTCCCTGGTCTTGGGGCGGCGGAGTAGTGGAAGTAGAGGTCCTTCAACACCTCAGACCCGTGCTCAGGATGACCGATGATCGTCCACTCTAGCTGGTCAAGGTCTTCCAACACGTCATCCGCCGAGATCTCCAGCTCATCTGGGATGTCTGGCGGATCGTCCCACACCTCCTCGGCACTCTCAGCGATGAAATCGAGGACGTTGGAGGTCACGTGTCGGCGACAGACCTGATGCTCCACCCCTGAACGATCCGCTACGGCCTTGAAGGCGTCCGCATCATCGGTCGTCAGCACCTCAGCGCCTACCAGGTCCAGGATCGGCTGCAGCCACTGATAGAGGATCTCCGTCTGCTCATTCTCCAACACGTCGATGGTCAGGATGAAGCCCTCTTGGGCATCCACAGCGACGCCGATGACGACATCCTCTCCGCCGCATCGCGCGTGGGTCGGGTCGCCACCCACGACCCTGAACCTTCCGGCCTGCTTCAGCCACTCCTCGCGCAGCTCTCGCGCCCTCTCTCCTGCCTCCTGGACGTCTCGATAGACCGTCACGTGATCCACCGGGTATCCCAACGCCGTCAGGAAGTCCTCCACGCCTCTGTAGCTGACTCCCAGCAGATAGAGCATCACCCCGGCCGCCTTGAGTCGGTCCGAACGCTCTGCCTCGCTCACGCCTTCAGGGTAGACTCGGAACGTTCGCCCGCACTGAAGACACTTCCACCGCTTAGCGTTGACCTGATCGTATTCCGGGTCTCGCAGAGCCTTCTCGCAATGCTGTTGGTGGGGCGTAAAGTACTCGCCATCGCAGTCTTCGTAGGGGCACATCTGTGGGGGCTCCATCCCGGTTGGATCTACCTGGGGAATGCTCACTCGCAGACGCATCAACTACCCTCCTGTCTGGTCGATCGCCTCTTGCCTACCTTATACTAACATGAGTTTCCCTGGATACGCAACAGTCACATCGTCTTGAAATCCTTGACAAATGGAGCCGGGTGTGGTATACTGAGAAGCGCTGAGGGAGCGAGAGCTCCCAAAGCGAGAGGAAGCCCCGAGAAACTAAAAAGGCGACCTCGTCAGGCAAAACCAACGCTATGCT
>JASFVD010000425.1:0-3076 GCA_050050015.1 Anaerolineae bacterium
TCCGAACTCCCATTTCAGATCGCCAGGGAGGTCACCGGCGGCGCTCTCGCCGATCTGATAGCCGTAGGTGTCGTTGAAGCGCCAGTACGCGGTGCCCATGTTGTCCTCGGAGAGAATCTCTCGCACGCGCACGTCGGGCCGCTCCGAGCTGCCGTACCAGTAGGCGAACTGGTCGATCCGCTCCGGCTCCACGGCGGGGTCGATGCCGCTGTCGGTGGTGATGAAGAGCGGCGCCTCGTCGATGTCGAGCCGGCTCTCCAGGCCGGCCTGAGACACGGTCGTGGGAGGCCAGCGGTAGCCGCTGCGCGACCGCCCGAAGTTGGCCGCCAGCAGATCGTAGATCGTGTGGCCCGGCGTCAGATCCTCGACGGTGATGATCGAGTGGATAGAGTCCCCGGGCTGGCGGTCCTCGTTCCCCCAATGGATGTCGCCGCTGAAGTAAGGATAGTAGTTCTCGATCCCGACCTTGTCCTGCGGGAGGTTGAACACTTTGTACCAGCTGAGCGAGGGATCGAGGACATCTCCCGTGTAGTCCATACCCCGTCGGCCGTGGGCCTTGATCGCGGGGGCGGGTCCCTCAATCACGTTCCCCCAGGTCATGGCTCCCACCCACAGCGAGCCTTCGGTGTCCGTGTACGCGGCCGTCAGGTCGACGCGGAACTCGCCGGGCGCCGTCATCACGATCGGCTCGGCCACGGACGGCTGGAAGATGCCGAAGCGGTTGGCCCGTCCCGTGATCACGTCGGTAATGGCCAGCTGGGGATCGGAGTGAGGCATCTGCGTCACCTTCACCGTGATCTCAGCCGGGCCCGGCGGGAAGACGTGGAGCCCAGGGTTGAATGCATCGCCCTGCTCGTGGGGCGTCGTCGGCAGCTGGCCGGGGTCGATGTCGAGGACGCGAGCCACGACCAGGTCGTAGGTCCCCGAGATAGGGTAGACGTTGCCGTGGATGTCGCTCACGTTGCCCCTCAACGCGATGGTATGGCGACCATCCTGGCCGAAGGCATAGGCGAAGGCCTCGTCCATCGTGCTGAGGTGGTAGAGATCGCCGATCTGGCCCGTGCCTTCGGCCAGGCCACTGCCCCCCGGAGTCGTCGGTGTGCGCACCGACGATTGGCGCACGAGGGCCGGCCCCAGGACGTCGGTGCTTCCGTCCGGCTTGTGCACCTCGACGATCAACTCGCCCGAGGGCAGGGCCAGGGGGATGTGCGGCGGGCAGGGTTGGCGGCGATCCGTGCCGGACAGCCAGTGGGAGCCTGGCTCGAGGCGGTAGAGGACGGAATCCCCGGTGCGGGGATCCAGGCGCGGGACCACCGCCTGGTGGGGCGGGAAGACCACGCGGGTGGGCATGGCGAAGTGGCCCACGTCCTCCCGGGCCTGGATGCCGCGGTCCCCGTTGATGGGATAGTCGCCCAAGAGGGTCCAGGGGATGTGCGGCGGCGCCGGTGATCCCACCGTCAGGGCGGGCATGAGCGCGATGGGCTCGTGATGGTACCAGATCTCGGCGAGTGGGACGCCGCCGGACAGATAGCTGCCACCGGGATCCATGTACGCCTCCGGCCGGTAGGTGCCTTCCGGCAACTCCGCCGGGACGGTGAACGTCGCCTCCAGGAATCCCTCGAAGGTGTGATCACTGACGCACTGGAGCCCGGAGAACTGGAAGCTCCCCACTGGTACGGTCTCGCCATGGGCCTCGTGCTCGATGGGAAGGCCGGTGGGCGTGAACAGGTGGGCGTTGAACCAGATGCCCCATGGATCCGAGTGGCCCTCCGCGTCGAAGAGATAGCGCAGCCCGACGTGGGCGACGGGCGCAAGGGAGCCAAGATCTCCGCACTCGTATCCCGGCGAGGTGACGCGCAGCGTGGTCATCAGCCCCACCTCGTCCCCCGGCTGGACGATCAACTCCGGCCCGCTGCTCCCCTCCGGCACCTGGACCGTGCCCGAGAGCCACCAGCCCGCCCACTGGTAAGGCGGTCCGGCCCGGAACCGGCCTGCGCTACGGAACGCCTGCTCTCCGCCGCTCCCCACTGGCGGCGGCTCTACGTGGAGGATGGTGCCGGGCAACGGGTTGAGGGAGGCCCCCTCGACCAGCAGATTGTCGACGGCGTCCCGCCAGAACTCGCCGACCAGATTGCCCAGCGGATCGTACTTGACCAGCAGCGACGAGCCGGCAGGAGCGTAGAGCGTGGCGGTGAAGGCACCCGTGGCGTCGGCCGTGGTGGTGATCAAGTTGTTCGTGCTGAGGTTGACGATGGCCACGGCCGAGAGTGGATCGACCGCCCCCGCGTCTCCAGCCACCTGGGCGTAGCCCTCGGGGTCTGCCTCCCCAATGCTGATCAGGCTCGCCTCCGGCGGCTCGGTGGGGAAGGGCGGCGGGATCTCGGCCAACAGGGTGATGACCTGGCCGATGGCGTCGTCCCATCTCAGGTCGAGTATGAGAGGAGGGACGAAGTAGGGCCGCGGCTGCGTCTCGATGGTGTAGATATCCGGAGGGAGGACCAGGTCGAACGTCCCGTCGATAGCGGTGTCCCCCAACCACTCCCCCTCGGGCGGGGTCATCGCCCGCGCCCGCAGGCCCAGCCAGAACGTGCGCTCCAGCGGGGCGCCGTCGGGCGTGCGAAACTCGCCCTGCAGCCGATGGCCGTCCTCCAGCGCAAAGTCCTTGACCAGGTCGCCGCCGAGGTCGTCGGTGCCCCAGTTCCGGAAGGCGAGCCTTGCCGCCACGGGCGGGCGGACGAAGACTTGGACGTGGCCGGCGGCGGGCACGCCGGGGACGCTGTATTGGCCGTCGGCCGCGGTGGTGACCTCCTGCCCCCCGCCGTCCCACACAACGTGCACCATCACGTCGGGCACGCCCAGGCCCTCGTGGGTGATAGTGCCGGACAACGTGACCGCGGGCGCGCCGGAGGGGCTGCTTTCCGCGTCGGCCAGCGGTGCCGGTTCGCCAATTTCCGCCTCTGATGGTGAAGCCAGAAGATGACACACGGCAGCGATAATGAGGAGTCCCAACCTCTGCTTGCCCCGCTTTCTCATGCTCGTTGCTCCCATTCGGACCAGTCTTTCCATTTGGCGTCCC
>JASFVD010000426.1:0-3074 GCA_050050015.1 Anaerolineae bacterium
GAGGAGAAGATGCTGGGTACAAGTCTGGTTGCCGACACGCAGTTGCTGGAGTTGACCATCGAAGACACAGATCCGCAGCGGGCGAGCGACATTGCCAACGAGATCGCTCTGACATTCGTCTCCCTGCGCAATACCGAGCAGCAGCTCGAGGACATCGTCGCTCTCCAAGACGATGTCACCGGGCAAATCGCCGACGTGAAGCAGGCCATTTCCTCCAGCGAGTCACGCACGACAGGTCTGCTCACGGAGGAACAGGCAAATCTGGCTCAGACCACCCTCGCCACCCAGCAGCAAGCGTACGCGCAGCTGCTCGCAACTTATCTCGATGTGCGCCTGACCCAATCCCAGTTGCACGACATCTCGGTGGTCGAGCCCGCCGTCCCGCCCACTAGGCCGATCCGCCCAGACGTCGCACTTTACACGATTCTCGGCACTTGCCTCGGGCTGATTGTCAGCGTCGGAGTCGCTTTCTTTGCGGAGTACTTGGATCATTCGCTGGAAACGAGCGAGGACGTGACCCGGATACTCCCATTGCCAGCCTTGGGAAATATCCCTCGCACATGGGCCGAGACCAGTCAGCGGGGTGATGGCTTGGTGACGCTGGCCACACCGGCGTCCCCCAGTTCCGAGGCCTACCGCGTCCTGCGGACCAACCTACGCTATGCTAGCGTCGACAACCCGCCGACCACCTTGCTTATCACGAGTGGCGAATCGGGCACAGGCAAGACCACGGTCGCGGCCAACCTGGGCGTCGTCTGCGCCCAGGCGGGTCTGAACGTGATCCTCGTGGACGCAGACCTTCGTCGACCGGCACTCCATAGAAGTTTCGGCGTCTCGGACGAAGCCGGGCTGACGGACCTACTCGCTGACTCCCGCGAAGGGATTGAACGAGGCATCGTAGAAACGGACATTCCCAATCTACGACTTATGACGAGCGGCGCTGTCCCTCCCAATCCATCGGAGCTCCTTGAGTCGAACAGGATGCAGACCATCCTAGCAGAGGCTGGCGCGACGGCCGACCTGGTCATCCTCGACGCCCCACCCGTGCTCCCCGTGACAGATGCAGTCATCCTAGCTGCCAAGGTGGACGGAGTAATCCTGCTGGTAGAGGCCGGACAGACGTCTCACGAGACAGCGCGACGCGCCTGGGGAACTCTCGACCGGGTGGGAGCCAACGTCTTGGGAGTAGTGCTCACCAAGACAAAGCTTGAAAGTGAGTCCTACTATGAGTACTACGACGGGAGGACTCCGCGCAGGAGACGCAGGACCTGGAAGCGGCCGTTCGGAAGGGAGAGCCTGGGTAGCGCCTTGGCCGCACCCACAGCCATGTCCACGGACGACGGCAAGTCCATGGCGGCACACCTCGACCAACCCTCGGTCGCGCTGCCGGAACGACAGAGTTCAGACGGTAGACAGAGCATGGATCCCAGCGACGGCACTCGAGGCCGGATCCTACCTATCCTGATGGTCAGAGGGGACGTGAAGCGAATGGCTGCCCTAGGGCTGGGCAGTGCGATTCGACTCCTACCAGCCAACACGCAGTCCAGGGCCATTCGTCTCTTCAGCAGAACGGCAGGAGCCATCTGGCGCAGGATGAACGACGACAGCGTGTATCGAGTACGGCGGCACTTGGAGGTCCTGTGCCCTCAGCAGGCTGACGGCCGACTGGATACCCTCGTGAAGGAACAGCTGACCCTAGCCAGCCTGAACGCTCTGATCATAAGTCTGTTGCCTTCGCTCAGAGACGAGCCCCTGAACCAGTTGGTGCGCGTTATGGGGCTGCACCATCTGGACGAGCGCCGCACGCGCCGAGAGACGACGTTGTTGCTGGGTGCGCATTATGGCACCTACGGGTATGCCATTGCTGCGGCACTGTCAGGCAGGGGATACCCGACCCATCTTGTGGGATATGGCGGCACTCACTCGCCCCCACCCGAGACTAGCCTGCTCTACAGGAAGCTGTACTGGCCCAGGGTGAGAAGACTCAATCAGCGCGTACGCATGACGACAATCGACGTCAGCGCCGACCTACAACCCGAGCTGAACGAGATCCTGCAGCAGAGCGAAGAGATCGTCTACTTGCTGGCTGACCAGTACTTCGCAGTTCAACCTGGTGTGGAGCCTCCGGACTGGCTCGTGCCAGTCGAGTTTCTGGGCGGGACCGTCTATCTGGACTTCAGGGTCCTCCAGCTCGCCAAGGAAGAAGGCGCGAGTCCGCTCACAGCTATTCCGGTCGGCGATCGGAGCTACCAGCTCGTGCTGATCGAGCCCTTCCAGTGGGCGGGCGACGGAACCAGCAAGGAGGACATTGCGGAGGACCTACAGCTATACATGTCGCGTCTTGAGCGGCGCATTTCCGAGTACCCGGCCTTGTGGCGCGACCTACGTCGCCCGGACCTTCTCGTCCGCATGAGCAGGCCCAAGGAGAGGGATGTGACAGATAGTGAGACCGCGCCCCCGCCAGACGGTTTGGGCGGGCGTTCCGAGGGGCTTGATCATCAGGACGAGCAAGGGCGCGCCTCAGTCGTTCCGGACGTTGACGACGTACAAGGGGAGATGTAGATTGGACGCCCAGGCCCGCATCGTGCGAACCAGGCTCTCGCTGCGAGCCAACTTCTCGTGGACCTTCGTCGGCAACGCCATCTATGCCGCCACGCAGTGGGGCATGCTGATCGTGCTTGCCAAGCTCGGCTCGCCCGAGTGGGTCGGTCAGTTTGCGCTGGGCCTGGCAATCACTGTGCCGATCATGGCATTTGCCACATTGAAGACCCGGCTCGTTCAGGCCACCGACGCCAGGCACCAGTATCTGTTCGGTGACTACTTGAGCTTGCGCCTTCTGACGACAGGAGCGGCTTTCCTGGCTATTCTTGGTGCGGCAATCCTCGGACACTACGAGCGGGAGACCGCGTTGGTCATCGTGACGCTGGGGGCAGCCAAGGCTTTCGAATCAATTAGCGACGTGTTCTACGGGCTGCAACAGCAGCGCGAAAGGATGGACCGGGTCGGACAGTCCAAGATGATTAGGGGGCCGCTATCGCTGCTCGCGCTGGGGATCGGCGTCTTGGTCACTGACA
>JASFVD010000427.1:0-3072 GCA_050050015.1 Anaerolineae bacterium
ATGCGCACCGAGGTAGACGTACTGACGATGACGGCTACTCCCATCCCCCGCACACTTTACATGGCGCTCACCGGCGTGCGTGACATCAGCACCATCGAGACCCCGCCCGAAGAGCGGCTGCCGGTCTCCACATATGCTGGCACCTATGACAAGTCACTAGTTCGGCATGCTATTCTCCGGGAGCTAGAGCGCGGTGGTCAAGTCTTCTACGTGCACAACCGGGTGCAGACGATAGGTGCGGCCCGACGGAGATTGGAGCGACTCGTGCCTGAGGCGATATTCGGCATGGCTCACGGGCAGATGCGAGGGCGGACTCTTGAGGAGACGATGGTCCGTTTTGTCGACGGCGAGATCGACGTGCTCGTTTGCACGACCATCATTGAGAGCGGTCTCGACATTCCGGCTGCCAACACGCTCATCGTGGAACGAGCTGGACGGCTCGGACTCGCTCAGCTCTATCAGCTCCGAGGTCGGGTCGGTCGGGCGGCGGAGCGTGCCTACGCCTACTTCTTTCACGATAGGGAAAGCCGACTCACCTCAGAGGGCCGGCGGCGGCTGGATACCATCCGCGAGGCCAGTGGTCTCGGGGACGGATACAACATCGCTATGCGAGACCTAGAGATTCGCGGCGCGGGCGATATCCTGGGGACACGCCAATCTGGTCATATCTCTGCGGTTGGATTCCATCTGTACGCCCGCCTCCTGGCCAGAGCCGTAGAAGAATTGAAGGCGGAACAGGAGGGGACGGCTCCTCCGCCGGAGCCGCTGACGACCATCCGCATCGATCTGCCCATCCCGGTACGGCTCCCGGAGAACTATGTCCCTGACACCTGGCTCCGCCTGAAGATCTACCGCCGGCTGGCCGAGCTCGACACGATGACCGAGATTGAGGACATGGAGAGGGAGTTGGTCGATCGTTTCGGACCTCTGCCCAGGCTGGCGGAAAACCTGTTGTTTCAGCTGCGGTTGAAGGCGCTGGCTCGAGATGCTGGCGTGCGTGTGGTCACGGTGGATAACGGTCGGTTGGCCTTGCGTCCAGCGGGCGAGTTCCCTCGGGAGGAGCTCCGTCGCGCCTTGAATGGGCGCGCCAGCGTCAGCCGACACGGTGTCTGGTTCGCGAAGGAACCAGGCTGGAAGAAAGCTCTGGTCGAGATGCTCAAGGAGATAGCGCGCGCAACGGACCGTGGTTGACGGCCCAGACACGCAGCGCTATACTGTGGAAAGTCGCAATGGTGTTGAGAAGGAAAGAGGGACTTTTCCCTTCCAGTCGCATTTCCTCCGGGCCCGACGTGCTCGCCGCCGACAGTTGCTCATGGCCTCCGGTGGCGAGCCCGGAGACCGTGAGGGCCATCTCTTGGCCTTCGGAGAGAGATTGGCAAGGGCCACTGATGAGAAGCACGGGATGATCTCATTCGATATGGAGTGCTATGAACGTCATACGTGACATCTCTGTGATCCTTCTGGCGGCGGAAGCGTTTCTCTTCGCCCTGATCCCACTGGCGCTCTTCGGAGTGATTGTGTATGGTGTCTGGCGTTTGATGAGACCGCAGCATCTGCCGACTTGGCTCCGAACAGCGCGATGCTATGTTACAATGGGCCTGTCATACGTCGAATCGGCCATGCGTGCAGTGGTTAGGCCTGTCATGGCGGCGCATAAGGCCGGCGCTGCCCTTGGGGGCTGGATTCGAGCGGCGCGAGGGCGGGAACAATAGTTGGGAGAGCGTCTGCGTGAGTCTTTGTGTCGTCTGGGCGGG
The DNA here is from genome assembly GCA_050050015.1 of Anaerolineae bacterium. Classification (GTDB taxonomy): domain Bacteria; phylum Chloroflexota; class Anaerolineae; order B4-G1; family B4-G1; genus SKLM01. Next base: position 1,755 of record JASFVD010000427.1, read on the forward strand.
GAGAGATACGGAACTGTGACGTCCGGGCCGCATGGGACGCCCACATTGAGCGGTGAATCGAAAGGTGGAGAGTGGAGGTGATCTTGTGAATCAGCGGACGCGGGTGATGGTGATCGGCGGTGTGGTCGGTGGGCTGATTGGCGTCCTGGCTGCCCAGCTCTACTTGCGGTCGGCAGAGAGTGAGCCTGGCGACGCCGGTGATGTGGTTCAGCGTTCTCTGGAGCCAGGGGATGTGATCAAGCTTACGCTCAGCGTGCTCAGCACACTCAAGTTGATCGACGGCCTGCGGAAGTCTTCCCGGTAGCGCGATCCGTCGCAGCACGGAATATGGACGCTTTCCGGGCCCGCGGCAATCTGACCACCAGGCGCCGCCGGCAATGCAGAATGGATCTTGAAGCCGATACCGGGTGAGCTAGTTCAGTATCTGTTCGTCCCATGGATGCTGTGGGCCAAGCCAGCGGTTGACCGAGAAGCTACCCGAGACGCGCGTGTCACCCGCGGGCTTTCTCTCCGCGTTCTTCCCGTCGTGATCTCATGATGCGGAAGGCGTGACGCAGTTTCTCTTACCTCTCACACACCAAGCTACCTCACCGTCGTCAACCCCTTTGGCACAATCACCTTCGAGCGCATCTGGTTGACGGGCCGAGACCCGGTAATGACCGGATCCTCGGGAGCGCCCAGTAAGAAGCCTATGGCCGCGAGAGAAGCGCAGACTCGCGCCGCTACAGCTTGTCGAGCGGCCTGGTATCCAGGGTAGGATACCAGGGCCCGCCGTGCCCACCCCTCTACTGTCCCACGCCGTTCACCCGAGATGGAGTTTCCGGTGCCACCGGCACCCTGCTGGAATACCCGTCTCTGATGGATCGTCGTCCGCGGCTGCCGGATAGCCATGGCGGGAGCAGTAGTGAAGGGATAGCCATCAAGATGAGGATTGACCGAGCGGGAAGGTGGATTTGCGCCGTCCGGGCCTTACGGTGGCGCCTCGCGACGGACCTGGTATCATGTCTCGTCAGCGAAGCACTGGGTCGGTGTGCCGCTGTGCGGGTTCATAGATCTTGGATCTGCGTGCCCGCGCACGCTCTTGTCGGCCGATTGGGCGTCACTTGAGCACGATCTTTCGGCCAGGTCGGTTGGCCGGCCTACTCAAGGTAGGGAGCGAGGATGAGGCCCCCCATGTGGGGGCGCCGCATACCCCCGAGCTCGCCGAGTGAGGCCAATGGGTCGAGCAGAAGCGCCCATACCAGGAAACGCCCGAAGCGCTACTTGTGGTTCTCTCGAAAGGGGATGATTGGTGGATAGGATGTTGAAGGCGGGGATA
>JASFVD010000428.1:0-3065 GCA_050050015.1 Anaerolineae bacterium
CTCATCGGCGCCCAGGTCGTAGCCTTCACCAGCTGGTCTTGGGTCGTCGTCTATGTCAGTTGTCAGCCACGGTACGGCGACACCGGCGTCAACAGCAGGTGAACCGGCCTCGATGTGGAAGTCCCATCCTGCGGGATCCACGAACAACGGAGCGCCGAAGACGTTATCGGTGGTGATGGTGGTGCCGGTGCCGCCGGTGTGCGCGCCGTTCGCGTACCACAGCGTAGCCTCCAGTGTGGCGGTGCTTCCGTCGGTGACGTAGACGCCCACCCCCTCGTGGCCGGCGACGATGGTGTTGGTGAGGAACAGCGTGACGTAGTCGGTCTCGACGTGCACTCCGTCGCCGGCGCCGGCACCAACCAACGTGTTGTGAAGGAGCCTCGCCGTGAGTGGGCGACCGTCCCAAGTAAGGGCGGTAAGGGACCGCTGGCCCTCAGCGGCGGCGACCACGTTGTTGACGAGGGTCGGTCCTTCGCCGGCGCCATACCTGAGCTCGACCGCCGATGTGCCCACGTTGTCGACTACCCAGTTCTCCCTGAAGCCCGAGCGACTGTAGCCAAGATAGACTGCCCGCGTACCTTCATTCGCCCTTATGATGTTGCCCCTGAACTCGGCAGAGCCGTACCATTGGTAGATGCCGGCTCCGTAGCCCCCACCGGTGCTGTTCGTGCGGTTGCCCTCGATCAGGTTTCCCTGGATCAGCGCTCCGTCCGGGCCTCCGGCCATGGCCCCTCCCCAGGCACACGTGGCAGCGGTTGTTGTAGCCGCGTTGCTGAGCATCTGGTTGGCTTCCACCCGGGCGCCTGCGGCGCTGCCACTCAACTGGAGTCCGCCCCCACGTCCGCAGTCCGCCGTGCTGCCTGTGTTGCTGATGATAACGTTGCCACTGATGACGGCACCGTCGACGTCCTCCAGGTAGAGTCCGCCGCCGTGGCCAATGGTGCCGGTCGGATACCCGGCCGTGGTGATCGCGGCGACGTTGTTGGAGATCACATTGTTGACGATCACGGGGTGGGCATTGTAGGCATAGACGCCCCCACCACAGCCATCGGGCTGGTTACCGCAGTTCGCCACCAAGCCCGTGGCATTCCCGCGGCAGATCGTGAAGCCGTCCAGAGTGGGCGTGATGCCCTCCCCGACGTAGACGACCCGGCGCGCCCTCTCGCCGTCCAGGGTGGTGGGGAAGGCCTCCGGGTCTCGCTCCACGGCGCCAGTTGAGGCGCCATTCCAGCCACCGTAGAGCGTGATGCTCTGGGTCACCGTGACGACGGCCGTGCCCTCGCCCGTGTACGTTCCCCCGGCCACGTAAATCGTGTCTCCCTGCGTGGCTCTCCCCAACGCAGTCTGCATATCGCAGGGGTCCGCCTGGGAGCAGTCACCGTCTCCGCCAGGGATGACGAAGACGTCCCCGGTCCCGGCGCGAGCTATCCGTGGTGCTGCGTCGAGCAACAGGAACAGCCCGACGAAGAGGAGCGCACCAGCTGCCACACTGAGCGCGACGTGGCCACGTTTGCTGAGATCCATGGTCAACTCCCTTTGGTCTGTGTCGGCGACGAGGCGCCGGAAGAGTTTACGCGCCAGGCTAACTGCGAGTCGGCCGCCGTGGGCTGTTAGCGTCCGGGAGCGGTGGGCTCAGAGCGGGATCCCGGTCGCGAGCGAGCCTCTTGGCCTCTTCTCCCTCGCTTGTCGCGCGATGATACACGCTCTGCGGCTCCCTGGAGCGAACTACGAGCCCCTTTCCGCAGTGGATCACACGACATAGCGGTCAGAAGACCCGCCACCTGGTCCAATCTTGCCGGCAAGCGGGCAAGCTGATGAGGGAGACCGCGCCGAGCGCCTCCACTGAGAACTGGACCCGAAGGTGGCCTGACTAGATAGACAGACGATGTCGAGGCGGGCGTAACCCTCTAGCTCGACGACCTTCTGCCACGGGCAAACGAGCTTTGACTGTGAGCATCGTGCTCCCAGCGGTGACGGAGGAGGCACCCAAGAGCTGGGCGCGGGTACTGCACTGCTTCCGTTGGATGTCGGGGCGCGATCTGTCTCTAGTATCCAGTATACTGGTTGGCGACGGCGTGTCAAGGGATCTGGCTGCGCGGCCGTCAGACAACCCATGGCGGCCCCGCGCAGCAGACCGGTGCGAGTTCACACGAGACAGTTCAGACCAGTAACGACGTCGAAGAATGGTGCTGCGCAAGCACATTGTATCCACTGCAACGGTCCAAGGCAACTGAGGCATCGGAGAGTGTTGAAGAACGCGTGGTCTCGAGTAGAAGCGGCGCAGCTTGACGCTGGTTAGACGGAGGGTGACACGATGACGCGAGACCGCTTCAAGGAGCTGGGTAGCAGGTCTTTCTTTGGGGATCTTCTCTACGAGGGGGCCGTGCCAGAGGATCACTTTCTGCAGAAGCTGGAGCAAGGGGTCGATTGGGAGGTGTTCACACCGAAGTTGGTTCGGCTCTGCCGTGGACGGGCCAAGAGAGGTCGTCCTCTATACAACCCGGTCGCGATCTTGAAGATTCTGGGGCTGTCCCACCTGTATGATCTATCGGAACGCCAGGTGGAAGCCTACGTGAACGACAGTCTGTCCGCCAAGTGGTTCCTGGGCATGGCGGTGGATGAGGCGACACCGGACCATTCGACGCCGACGAAGTTCAAGGAGCGGATCGAGAGGCAGAGGAAGGAAGTGCTTCTGGAAGAGCTGCTCCAGGAGGTCGTGATGATGGCTCTATGTGCCAGAGGATGACCGGCGCCGGGATGTGGGGCAGCCGCCGCGAGACGGGGGGGCCCGGTGGGGTGCGAAGGGAAGACGGGGAGGGAAGAGGCGAGGGAACACAGGGGCGAAGCCACACCACTTCTACGGGTACAGGATGCACACGTCGATGAACGCGGAGTCGGAGATGATTACCAGCCTGGTGGTGACGGGCGGCAACGCCAACGATGGGAAGCACTTCCCGAAGCTGGTGAAGAAGGACCAACAGCAGGGGCTACCAGTGGACACCTATACGGCCGATCGTGGCTGTGACGACAGTGAGAACCACACCTTGCTGAAGGTCCTGGGAATG
>JASFVD010000429.1:0-3046 GCA_050050015.1 Anaerolineae bacterium
GCAGTAAACAACACAGGCGCAGGCGCCGGGTTGAGCGCGAAGCGGCTGCCACAGACAGGCCAAAAAGAAACCGCAATCAGGGCAGCGCTCCCCAGCCCCACGGTCGCACCAAATGCCTCTCGGCCCCACAGGTACGTGAAGAAGACCAACAACAAGCCAAAGAAGGCAGAATGTATGCGCAGCGCCAGGTCGGTGGGGCCGAAGAGGGCCATGAAGAGCGCCCCTGAGTATTTTGTGAACGGTTTGTAAGCATAACCGTATGGAACCTGGACGTTCGCCGGCTCGCCCCGGTAGACAGAGGCGACGAAGTACCCCGTGTCTGCTTCGTCGTGGGTCAGGCCGGGGGGGATGGAATCCAGGCGGTAGAAGCGGAGAAAAGCACCCGCCAAGAGGATGACGATGAGGAGGATGTGACGCGGGGCCAGCTTGGGCGCAGAGATGGGGAGGCTGAAGCCGAACATTCTGAAACCACTCAGGAAATCATTCACTGGCCTTCGACCTTCACCGGCTCGAGGAACACGCAGTCGCCTATGACCGCCTCATCCACAAGCACAGGCAGTCGGCTCAGGTCAGCACGGCGGTAGATCCCCACCTCAAGGGGAACGAGCGCTTGAGACAGCTCCCGCGGAAGCGTGAAGCGATGGATTTGCGCCACGACATCGTACTTCTGCCAGTCCCAGGCCGGGGCATCCAGCCGGTCTTCCTGGGCAATAAGCGTGCCCGCCTCATCCAACGCGTGCGTGAACAAGACTGGCTCCGTGTCCAGACTGGAGGGGTCCTCAGATCGGAAAACCTGTGGATCGGTCACCTGCCAGAGGGTGACCAGCTCGACCGTTCCCGCAGGAGCGACTGTGGGCGTGCGGAGATCGTACCCGAGCAACTCCAGCGCGTTGCCAAAATTCACCGGCAACTCCACATCCGGCGGCGAGACGTCCTCCGTTCCAAGCGAAGTCACCGCCACCGTCTCCGGCGACCTGCTCACAACGCTCCCTTCTGTCTCTCGCCGCAGAGCGGCCAGGCTGACCCGGGGGCTCCACTCATAGACGCTGAACGAGGGATCCAGATCGTCGGGACGCAGGTCGATCTGTTCCTGAAGGGTGAGACCGGGCAGATCGGCGAAGACGTCTGAGGGTGGAGTGCTGGCAGGGACGATGAGCCGAGCGTTCGGTTCTGACGGAAAGACGAAGGCACGACGGGCATCGAACCAGTGGAATGAGAGGTCGCGACGCCCCAGGCTCAGGTCAAGGACGTAAGGATCGTGCGGAGCAGAAGGCTGCGCAGTCGAGATCCCTACCACGCCCCCCTCCTGCCGCGCATCCAAGTATTGGGCGGTCTCCACAAGGGTGTGTTGATAAGCAGCGCGGGTGTGCGGGGATTCCCCCCAGGTAACGAAGTAGTCGGCAACCGAGGAGATACCGGACACAAGGAGTACGCTCGTCAGGGCCAGTCCGACGATCCACGCAGCTCGAGATCCCCAGCGCTCCCTGACCCATCGGGTGCCCGCCACAGCAGCCAGAGCCGGGAAGAGGAATACGATGGGGAGGGCCGCGATGCTGCGGGTGGTGAAGGCTGCCGGGCCAGTCACCAGGGAAGGAGAGATCCCGACCAGAAACCAGGCCAACGAGAAGGCAGAGGCTGGTTGGCGCCAGCGCACCACACACAGTCCTATGCCCATCACGAAGAGGATGCCCAGCAGAGGACCGAAGATCGGGCGTCCCGGGATCGCATAGGCCAGGAAGTCATCACCCTGTCCGGGGATGAAGAATCCAGCCAGGGAACGTCCCGCCCGGTTCAAGACGGGAAGGATATCCCCTCTCAGCAGCGCTTGCAGCGGTTCATCCAGCATTGCCAGGCGCTGCTCCGCTCCCGGATTCTGGCGCAGGTAGACGAACAGAGGCACGGCGAGAAGCAACCCGAGCGATACGGCAACGAGCGTGGGGAGGGCAACGCGTTTGAAGGTCGTCCGGCGCACCAACGCCAGGTAGATGAGGAAGATGGGAAACAGGACCCACAATACTCGAGCTGGGACGTAAGTATACAACGCGGCGCCGATAAGTAGAGCGGTGACGCCAAGCCGCCAGTAGCTCAGCCGGTGCGAGCGGTCGTCCAGGTCCGCCCCATCGGGCCCGTAAACGGAACGCCAGTAGAAGGTGATCGCGGTTGTGAATAGGACCGGAAGGAGGCTGGAACGGAGAGCCTGACGACCCGTCGAGAGGGACCAGAATGAAACAGATTGGAGAGCCAGGCTGGCCAAAGCGACAGTGTTGTCGTAAGCGAGCCTCGTCCAGGCATAGGTCGCGAAGAGCGTCATCAGGCCGAGGGGCACGGCGGAGAATCGAAGTACCTCTCTTGTGCGCCCCAAAACCGCCATAAGCCCAGCGACTACGTAGTCGTATAGAGGTTCGCGGCCATATCCAACCGTTTCGTAGATCGGGCGGTTTCCATCCAGTATCGAAATCGAGTCGTGCCCGTGACCTGCCTCATCGTGGGTCAACCCCGGTGGCACGCTGTTCAACCGCCACGTCCGCAGCACGGTAGCCACAATGAGGATCACGATCAGCACAGCCAGTTCCAGCCAGCGGCCTGATTCTCTAGACCCAGCCATAGCCTCCGCGTTGCCTATAGACAAAATAAGGAGGACGGCTTGGGGACTTCATCGCCGAACCTCCTGACTCACGGGCCAAATAATACCGTGAGCCCCAGGGGTTGACAAGTATGATTCGGAGCTGAAATATGCTATAATCGATGCACTATGGGTAGATTTGTCAAGGCTCCACAATCTCAACAACTCACACGAATCCTCGTGATCCTGGCGGTTCTTGCGTTGACCGGTTGCGCGATCACGACGCCAACGCCGACCCCGGTCCCGCCTACCGCTACGCTAGATGAGCCGACGCCAACAGCAACTCTGACACCGACGGCGGAGCCCACCCCGATGGTTACCGTCCTTGAGCTGTGGCTTCCTGAAGAACTCGATCCCTATGGCGAACAGAATGGTTCCCAGGTTCTCCGAGGTCAGCTGGCCGAGTTCAGTGACGCGTATCCC
>JASFVD010000430.1:0-3040 GCA_050050015.1 Anaerolineae bacterium
TGCCTTGTCTACTCGATGGAGGGGCGTGGTCACGTCACGGCGCGAGACGTTCGGCTTGAGACTGATCGGACTCGGTTTGAACTGTGTGCTCCATCGGGATGCGTGCAGATTGAGACTGGATTGGTTGGCGCGTACAACGTGCCCAACATCCTGGCCGCGGCATCGGTAGGGGTCGGCTTGGGAATCTCATTGGACGCGATCGCGGCGGGTGTGGCTAGCGTTTCCGGAGTGCCTGGCCGGATGGAGAGAATTGACGAGGGTCAGGCTTTTCTTGCTATTGTCGACTTCGCCCACACCCCCAATGCGCTGCGCCAGGCGCTGGTCGCGGCCCGCGGAATGGCGGAGGGCGATGGGCGCGTGATCGCGGTGTTCGGGAGCGCGGGCCTCCGGGACCGCGACAAGCGGCATATGATGGGCGAGATTGCCGGTGAGCTGGCGGACGTCGTGATCGTGACGGCAGAGGATCCACGCACGGAATCGCTGGACGACATCATGGAGGAGAGTGCAAGAGCAGCGGAGGCTAAAGGGATGCGTCGGGGCGTGGACCTTCTCTTGGTACCGGATCGCGGCGAAGCCCTGTTGACGGCGTGTGAGATGGCGCGGGCGGGCGACGTCGTCATTGCGTGTGGTAAGGGACACGAGCAGAGTATGTGCTTCGGGACGACGGAGTACCCTTGGGATGACCGGAAGGCGATGCGGGTGGCGCTGCGTGGTGAGACGTTGGACACGCTGCCCACGGCAGGCTCAGGGGCCAACAAGTGGCCAGGAGAGGGAGGGTGAACCCCTATAATGCCCCACGCGGAGACTGACCAGGGGAGACTGTTCTACACGGTCAAGAGAGGACCGGAGGGTGCGCCCGCGTTGGTGCTGGTGCACGGAGCGGGTGGGTCGCACCTACACTGGCCCGGAGCGCTCAGACGTCTGGGCGGAGCCACGGTGTACGCCCTGGACCTGCCGGGGCACGGTAGGTCTGGAGGCTCTGGACGCGCCCATATTGACGGCTACGCAGATGCCGTCACGGGCTTCATGGATGCCGTAGGAGTCGACCCGGCCGCCGTCGTAGGGCACTCGATGGGGGGCGCTGTGGCGCAGCAGCTGGCCCTCGGCCGGGTGGGGCGTGTCTCGTCTCTGGTGCTGGTCGGCACCGGCGCGCGGCTTCGCGTCGCTCCGGCGATCTTGAACGGTATCAGGGAGGACTTCGACGGGGCTGTCGACCTTATCACGCGCTACGCATGGTCCTCATCAGCGGACGCCGCGCTGATTGAGCTTGGGCGGAGAGATCTCCGTGACACGGGTCCGGATGTTCTGTTGGATGACTTCCGGGCCTGCGATCGGTTCGATGTGATGGAGCGACTGGGGGAGATTGACTGTCCTACGCTCGTCATCGGCGGTTCAGCCGACAGACTGACACCCCTCAAGTACAGTCGCTACCTCAGCGAACGGATCGCAGGTGCGCGCCTGGTCACCGTGCCAGGGGCTGGTCATATGGTTATGCTGGAGCGTTCAGACGAAGTGGTCGCCGCAATCTCGGACTTCCTGGACAGCAGCCGCTAGGTCCTCACGCCCGAAGCGCGAGGGAACGGCTTCAGGGGACTGGGAGCCACCTTTCGCGAGTCGGCTGCTGGACGGCACCTCCGGGGTAGAGTGTCGCGAATCCTTCTCGGGCGCTGGTGAGCCTAGTCCACGAACAAGTTCAGGAACTCATCGTTGCTCTTCGTGCTGCGAAGCACCTGAAGCAGCTCCTCCATGGCCTGGGCCTTCGTGTAGCCTGACGACTGCGAGTCGAGGAAGCGCTGTCGCATCAGCCAAACCTTCTGGCGGGTCTGGTCACCGAGGAGGAGTTCCTCGCGTCGCGTGCCCGAGCGCTCGATGTCGAACGCTGGGAAGACGCGGCGCTCCTCCAATCGACGACTCAGGTGGAGCTCCATGTTGCCCGTGCCCTTGAACTCCTCGTAGATCATGTCGTCCATACGGCTGCCGGTGTCGATCAGGCAGGTGGCAACGACCGTGAGGCTTCCGCCCTCCTCGATATTCCGGGCTGCACCGAAGAAGTGCTTCGGCGGGTAGAGAGCCGCGGGGTCTAGGCCGCCGGAGAGCGTCCGACCGCTGGGTTGGACGACTAGGTTGTAGGCACGGGAGAGACGCGTGATGCTGTCGAGAAGGATGGCGACATCGTCACCCTCCTCGACGAGGCGTTTGGCGCGAGCAAGTGCGGTCTCGGCCACCTGGGCGTGATTCCTGGCGTGCTCGTCGAAGGTTGAGCTGATCACCTCGACGTCCGGGCCGACCGACCGGTCCATGTCTGTGACCTCCTCCGGCCGCTCGCCGATCAGCGCGACCATGAGGCGCACCTCGGGATGGCTGCTGGTGATGCCGTTGGCGATGTGCTTGAGCACCGTCGTCTTCCCGGCCTTGGGTGGAGAGACGATTAGCCCACGCTGGCCTTTTCCGACAGGCGAGATCATGCTCAGGAGGCGAGTCGTCGGGTTGCCGCGCGGCAGTTCCAGCATGAACCGCTCGTTGGGGAAGATGGGGGTGAGGGACTCGAATCGCGGGCGATGCTTTGCCGCTTCCGGATCGCCACCGTTGACTGCCTCGACGCGCAACAGGCTGTAGTACCTCTCGTTCTCCTTTGGGGGGCGTATCTGGCCGAGCACCAGATCACCGGTCCGAAGGCCGAAACGGTGGATCTGCGACGAGGAGACGTAGATGTCGTTCGAGCTTGGCTTGTAGGAGTCTGGTCGCAGGTATCCCTTGCTCTCGTCGATGACGTCGAGGACACCTCCGCCGAAAATCAGACCTTCCTGCTCGGTTTTGGCCTGGAGCAATCTCATGATGAGATCGCCCTTGTTCAGGTTGCTGTAGCCCGACACATCCCAACCTCGGGCCAACTCCACCAGCTCATCCATGGTCCTGTCCTGCAGGCTGACTATGTTCACTTGTTCATTCACTCTGCTTTCTCCTGTGATTCTGTTTGGTACGTCGCTCCGCTTATGCGGCGACTTGTTGGCTCAACACGGGTGGCCCGACTGCAACCGGG
>JASFVD010000431.1:0-3039 GCA_050050015.1 Anaerolineae bacterium
CCGCACGTTCACTTGCCCTAGGACAGCTTCTGCTCAGAGTTCTGCTGCGCCGACAGGTGTCCACATAGTGTCGGTCTAGATGGGGATCATGCACCGGATTCGGATCCTGGCTCGTTTGACTGATGGGTCAAGGAGACTCAACGGGACATCACGACAGCTCAGGAATCCACCAGGCACGTCGGCGAAATAGCTGCTCGCCCTGTCTCCTCTTCAGCACCACTTCGGTCATGGAGCCGATAGCCCACCGGCCCACCAATGAGCGCAGTGCGACGCCTTGTCTCAGCCATACACAAAAGACCGCCTTTCTGTTGGTTTTCAACAGAAAGGCGGTCTCTTGCTCGTGATAAGGGCTGGTCGTTTCCGGGCTACTCCTCAACGTGGATAATTTCCACAGGGCACCCGTATGCCGCGTCCTCCACACACTCCTCGAGGTCGTCAGGAACCTCTCCTACGCCCAGGTCGTCACCGACCCGATACTCCTCGGTGATCTGGCTGAAGTAGTCCTCCGGACTCTCCTCGAACACCTCAGGGCAATCGGCATAGCACGTGCCGCACTCGATACACTCTTCCCGGTCTATCGTTACCTTCACTTTGCCTCCTTGTTGATGAGTTTGAGTTTCAGCTGCACTTTCGCATAGAACGTATTTATATCACAAAGTCACGATATGTCCAACCTCAGAGAAAACCAAGAATTCACGCCAGGCTCTGCTGCTGCACGAGACCAGCCCATCACTCGCCCGCGACGGAGCTGAGACAAGCACTCGTCCCTCCCGTCGCCACGTGATACTCGGCGCCAGTCGGTGCCCCGATCGTTTCCCCCTGGTGCCCGTCCCGCCCTGAGGGATCTCTTACCCCGGCGGTACGACCGAGCCGACAGCCAAGCCGTGCCACGAGCTCATTTTGACTTTTCTCTTCCCGCAAGCTAGAATTCGGCGTCGCCAACAGGCTCGATCCGGTACTGCACACGGTCAATGAACGCGCTCTCACTCAACTCGGCGCCGTGGTACGCCTCGAGATCGGCCATGTCGACAGCGGCGAAGACTTGACTTGGGCGGGAAGCACCGTCGGTCTGGATCACGATCTCCATGCGAGAGAAGGTGTCGCATTGGCCATCGGCAAGCGCCAGCCCGACATCGAAGGCTGTCCAAACATGCTGCGCGACATCCCCGGCCTCCGTGTCCTGCGCGCCCCGACAAACGAGATCGAAATGGAGCGTTCCGTCGACCAAGCTGACCGTCCCTCCGAGGCCAGCCTGCGACAACATCTGGACAGCGTGGCGCTGGCACGTGGGCGAGATGTGGTTTCCTGCGCGGCCACCATGGACAGACGAGGGCGATTGAGGTTGTGACTTCGAGCCCGAGAACCTCGTGAAGAGAACAAGCAACGCGACAAGAAAGACAACGTTGGCAGTGCCCAAGACAGCGATGATCCGTTTCTGTCGCGGCGTCATGAGACAAAGTGTAGCACACTTGCTCCCCCGGGGCAAAAGGCAGGCGCCGGGCACATTGAGTTGCCAGCCGAAGGAGACGCAGGCATGGTAGGATGGAATGAACCGAGTAGGGAGAAACGCTTGGGCGTCCTAAGCACCGTCCTGTCCAGCTTCTTCCTGGGCTGGGCTCCGATTCTTGGCAAGATGGCCTACTCGGGAGGGGCCACGCCGTTCACGGTGGTCGCTTTTAGGACGGCGGCGGCCGCGCTCTTGCTCTGGTTCGCCTTTCTTGCCCTATGGCGTCGCGAGATCCCGATAGACTGGCGCGACCTGGTGGGCTGTCTGGGCGTCGGGGCGGTCAATGGATTTGGATCTCTGCTGTACTACTCCAGCCTGTCGCGACTGGATGCCTCGCGGGCTGCCCTGCTCAATACGCTTTATCCGCTCTGGGTGGTGCTCTTCCTGTTCGCCGCCGGACAACCCCTGACCCTGCTGACACTGGCGCGGCTCGGGCTCTCGATGGTCGGCACCTATTTGCTCACGCGCGGCGGGCCTGCTGAGCAGGATTGGCTGGGAGTCACTCTGATGATCGCATCGGCGGCGACCTACGGTTGGCACTTGGTCATGGGTCAGTGGGTTCTGGCGGATGTTCCGTCTCGAAAGGCAACCCTGTACATCGTCACCGCTATGGCTTGCGTGGTCGGGCTGGCCCGCGGGCTTCAGGCACAGCCCGTGGAGCCGGTCACAACGGCTGGCTGGCGTGCCATCTTGGCGCTGGGGCTGACGACGGCCCTCTCCCGGCTAGCAATGTTCGCCGGCCTAGAGCAGCTGGGCGGCATCGAGACGGCCCTGACTAGTCTGCTCGAGCTTCTCGTCAGTCTGCTTCTGGCCTTCTTGCTCCTGGGAGAGAGGCTTACTGCGGGGCAGTGGCTTGGCGGCATGCTGCTGATGGCAAGCCTGGTATTGATGACGCGCGATCGCGGTGTGCGACTGGCGGAGGGGAATGTGCCGATGGAGTGGGACAACACCAGTGCCTAGGAGGGAAATGGACTGGTCTCCACGCTACCTACTGCCTCAGCTACTCTCCTCGAGCGCTTTCAACACCTCCTGAAGAAGGTCCTGGTCTGTGAAATCACCTTTCTCCAGAAGCATCTGTATCTGGCCACCGAGTCGCTCCCTCTCATTGACCGTCAGTTCCTTTGCCGTGACAACGACGACGGGAATGCCGCGCAGGCCCTCGTCAGCCTCCAAGGCCTTTAGCACCTCGAACCCGTCCATCTCTGGCATCATCAAGTCTAAGAGGATGGCGTCCGGTCGCTCGCGTCGTATCAAGTCTAGGCCTGATCGTCCATCCTCAGCCTCAAAGATCTCGTAGTCACCGCGAGCCTGGAGTATGCGGCGGAGCAGCCGCGCGGCCTTGGGATCGTCCTCCAGGATGGCGATTCGACTCACATGTCGGTCCAGGCGCTCCAGCGATCCGAGTAGCCCGTCCTGTGTTGCTCCAGCGTCGCCGGGAGCTTCGACCTCCCGAGCCCAGTCATCGCCCAGCAGATGTTTTTCCACCGGGAACGTGTGCCCGGAGCAGTTCACCACCACTACCTCATCACGTT
>JASFVD010000432.1:0-3033 GCA_050050015.1 Anaerolineae bacterium
GAATGGCGAGATGGTACTGGGCGACTGTACCTGGCTCATCGCCTGCGCTTGCTCGGCGGGTCCGGCTTTCGAGGGCGCCGGGGTGGTCGATGGCATGCGCGCGACGGCCGGAGCCATCGAGGAGGTCTGGGTCGATCCCGAGACGTATAAGGCTACCTATCGCGTCATTGGCGATGAGAAACCGCGAGGGCTGTGCGGCTCCGGGTTGATCTCGTTGATGGCGGAGATGTTCGTTGCCGGGGTGATCGATAAGAGCGGGAACATCAACCTCGACCTGGACACCGACCGGGTCCGGGAGGGTGACCACGGGGCCGAATACGTGATCGCCTGGGGCGATACGACCGCAACCGGACGGGACATCGTCATTACCAACGTCGATTTGAACAACCTGATGCGCGCGAAGGCGGCGATCTACGCTGGCTTCTCGATCCTCGCCCGGAGCGTTGGGCTAACGCTTGACGTCGTGGAGCGAGTGCTCATCGGAGGGGCCTTCGGTCAGTACATCGATGTGGAGAAGGCGATCCAGATTGGCTTGCTGCCCGATATGCCCTATGACAGCTTCGAGTTCCTGGGGAACACGTCGGTGCGGGGGGCCTATATGGCGCTGCTCTCTCGGGAGAAGCGTGAGCGGGTAGCCGAAGTTGGCGAGATGATGACCTATCTGGAGCTCTCGGCAGACAACACGTTTTTCGACGAGTTCAACGCCGCCATGTTCCTCCCACATACCGACGCAAGCAAGTTCCCGTCGATGGCCGAGATCCTGGAGGCACGATGAGACCTGGTGGATCGAAGGTCGCTCCGCGGGTGGTGACAGATCCCCGCCTCGACCGTCGGCGATTTGGTGTTTCGAGACTGTTTTATTGGAAGTATTGATGAGAGAGACATGACGACAACAATTGCACTGGCTGGCAAGGGGGGCACTGGCAAGACGACGCTCGCAGCTCTCTTGATTCGCTACCTGATGGAGGAGCGAGGGGGCGCCATTCTGGCTATTGACGCCGATCCCGCCAGCAATCTCAACTTTGTGCTCGGTATGGAGCTTCATCAAACCATCGGTGAGATTCGAGAGGACATGCTGGAGCAGGTTCAGACCAGTGGGGCGCTGGCAGGGTCGATGCCCGGGGGAATGAGCAAGCAGGAGTATCTTGACTACCAGGTCCAGATGTCGCTGGTGGAAGGGGAGAAGGTCGACCTCCTGGCGATGGGACGCCCTGAGGGTCAGGGATGTTATTGTGCGGCGAACCAGATGCTGCGGCTGATCCTCGATCGCCTCAAGAGCCATTATGACTACGTCGTGATCGACAACGAGGCCGGGATGGAGCATCTGAGCCGCCGCACGACCCGGGACGTCGATGTGCTTCTCCTGGTGACCGATCCCACGCAGCGCGGCCTTATCACGGCGCAGCGGATGCAGGAGATGGTACCCGGGTTGGAGATCGGCGTTGGCCGCATCTACCTGGTGCTCAACCGGCTGCGAGGTGACGGACGCGACGGGAGGGCGGCGATTCCCCAGCCCCTCGCCGAGGCGATTGAGGAAGCTGAGCTCGATCTGGTCGGTACCATACCTGAGGAATCTGCCATGGCGGAGTTCGAATTTACCGGTCGTCCCCTGATCGAGCTGCCGGAAGAGACCGACCTCTATCAGGCTGTGCGCGACATTGCTCAGGAGATTCTGTCTAACGGACGGCGCTAGTCATCGCCGCCGCGGGTGTGCGGTGTCGTTGATGGAGCGCAGTCGTTGTAATCTATGAAGAAATAGGAGGAATAGCGATGTACATAATCGGTGAGAATATCCACGTCGTCTCCCCACGGGTGGCGAAAGCTATCGAGTCGCGGGACGAGAAGTTCTTCCAGGACATGGCGGTGCGCCAGGTGGAAGCCGGCGCAAGCGCCGTGGATCTCAACATTGGCCCTCAGAAGCGGGAAGGTCAGGAGATTCTGCCCTGGATGGTCAAGACCGTCGAGGAAGTCGTGGACGTGCCGCTGGTGTTCGACACCACCAACCTCGACGCTATCGAAGCAGCCTGCCAGGTCGTCTCCAAGGCCCAGCCGATCATCAACTCCGTCTCCGCCAAGGAGGAGTCACTGGAGAAGGTCCCTCTCGTCGCCAAGAAGTACAACACGCGCCTGATCGGGCTGACGATGGAGTCGGGCATGATCCCCGTCAGCGCTGATGAGCGAGTTACCATCGCTATCGAGAAGCTAATCCCGCGCATGCTGGAGATCGACTTCCCGATGGAGGATTTCATCATCGATCCATTGGTGCTCACCGTCTCCGGATGTCAGGAGTATTGTCCGGAGTTCATCGGCGCCGTCCGCATGCTCAAGTTCGCCTGGGACCCGGCGCCGAAGACGAACGCGGGACTTTCCAACGTCTCCAACGCGGTCCCGGCAGAGATGCGCCCCCTGCTCAACCGGGTCTACCAGGTGATGATTATGGGTGCCGGGATCGACATGATCATCGCTGATCCTTTCGACGAGGATCTGATGGAGTTCATCCGCGTCGTTGAGGAGCGGGACGACTCCACCTCGCTGAATAAGTCTCTCCTGAAGCTGCACGATCGTGTCGCGGCGATGGAAGAGCCTCAGGCGTCGGACTTCGATCTGGATGATCCGGAACAAGAGGCGATCTGGAAGACAGTCCAGGTTCTGGAGAACGAGATAATCTACACCGATTCGTATCTACGTTTGTAACCTGACAGGCAGCAGGGGAAGTGGTAAACTGGTTCACGGAAATGCCGACGGACTGACGATTGCATTGTACGGCGGCTGACGTGTCAGTTCACACTGACGTGCCAGTTTGCCCTGACGTTTCAGTTCATCAACGTTCCAGACAGGAGGATGTATGACGGCAGAATTGCTGGACGGCAGAGCGACGTCGGCCACCATCCGTGAGGAGGTCAAGGCCGGGGTCGAGCGGCTGCAGGCCGAGCACGACATCGTGCCTGGCCTGGCGACGGTGCTCGTGGGAGAGAATCCCGCCTCGCAGACCTACGTCAGTATGAAGGAAAAGCAGTGCGAGCAGGCGGGCAT
>JASFVD010000433.1:0-3031 GCA_050050015.1 Anaerolineae bacterium
GTAAGCTGGGTAGCCGACGGGATAGCCGTCGCCAAAACCTGTGCCATCGCCCCAGGTGAGGAAGAGCCGGCCGTCGTCGGCCCAGGTGGACATCCACAGGTCGCCGAAGGAGGGGTAGTAGATCGGGTCGCCGACGATGCGAGCGTCGCGGATCACCACTCCGCTTGTCTGTGGGTCCTTGAGGTTGGGACCGCCTTCAAAAATCGGGTCGCACGGACCTTCTGGGCCGAACCCGGTGTAGCTGCACCAGTCGATAGCCTCGGGGTCACTGCTACCTGTCTCACCGAGTGCATTGCCCGAGAAGGTGTTGCCGGCGAACGTTGCGCTGTCGATCGGCGCGTCGGAGAACACGCCGTAGCCACCGTTATCGCGCAGGGTGTTGTCCTCGAACGTGTTGGGCTGCGAGCCGTTGAACACGGCAAGGCCGTCGAGGGCGTTGTCGTGGCTCACGTTGTCGATGTAGTAATTGTCCTGGCTCTCCTGGAGGAAGAACCCGGTGCGCTCATTCGCGTAGGACTCGTTGCCACGGAAGGTCGCTGAGCCGGCTTCGTGGAGGATCGCGAAACCGTGATAGCGGTTGTTGTACGCGACGTTCTCCTCCAGCGCCATATCCCTGGACCCATAGATCCCGAAGCCGAGTACGCCGTGGCTGTGAGACTCGTTCCGGCTGGCCACGCAGCCCTGGCAGCCCTCGAAAGTGATCCCCCGCATCCGGTTGTAGAACGCCGCATTGTCCGCCAGCCCGACGTTCGTGTTGCCGATGAGCAGCATCCCATCGGGGTCGTTGCCTTCGGCGGTGTTGGCAACTACCGAGACATCCGAGAGGCCGGTGAGATAGAAGCCGATGCCGTTGTTGCGCCTGGCCTGGTTGTTGAAGATATTGCCGCCGTTAAGGTGGCCGGCATATAGACCAAACTGGTGGCCCGTGATCGCACAGCTCTCGACACTGACGTCTGACAACGGCGCGTCGGCGCTGCCCGCAATGTAGATGCCGGCCGTGTCATTGGATGCCTCGCCGGCACCTGTGAGGGTGTGGCCCCGACAGTCGAGCGTGACGTTTGAGGCCGCGATCTCGATACAGGTCTGCTCCAAGGAGCTGTCTCCCGTGTACGGCGGAGCCAGTTCCGGCTCGACCGCTACCTGGATCGGCGCCGCATCAAGCCCCGTCGTGAGGTAGTAGCTCCCGGGCTCTTCGATGCGCTGACATTCCGAGATTGCTATTTCGGCCTGGGCCTCCGCCTGAGTTTCTCCCACTGTCAAAGATGGGATTTCTGTGGCCGAATCTGTGGGGACCGCCGTCGGCGTCGCTTCCCCGGCCCAGGCTGTGATCAACAAGAAGAGACATGCGACTACGAGCGTTTTCGGAGACATGAGGTTACCTCTATCTACTATTCAACGATCGAAGTGTCCCCCTGAATTGTCCACTCTCTCACCGGTTGCCATACTCTTTTGGCGGCAGCGACCCCAGGAACAGCCAAATGGCTTCCCACTCCTCCAAACCCCCTGGTGAGTCATGGCCCACGTCGCAAGAGCAAGGGCAGGTAGAGGCAACTTCGCTCCGTCCCTGGACCGGTGACGTGGACGGTGACGCGATCAGGCACGCTGCCTACCTGGCCGTCGTGGACGGTCAGCTCGACCTCGTAGTCGCCGGTCTGCTCTTCCAGAAACGCAAACAGGCTCTCCAGGTCCGCGAAGCCCTGCCGCTCGCCGCTGTGGCTCTCCAGGGAAGCCCGCCAGACCGACTCACCGTTGATGTTCGCCTGCCACAGGCGCAGCAGGTAGGAATGATAGCGTTGTGGAGAGTCGGTCATAGCGGTTGCCAATTCACTCCCGAACGACGCCAGCGGCGAAAGCCTCAATAGCTTCCAAGATAGGCAAGAAGTTGGGGCTGGCTGTGTATATGGACCAGTGCTCTGCCTTGGGAATAAGGGCAAGTTCTACTGGAACTCCAGCGGATTGCAGCCAGGCGGCAAAGGCCTGCGACTCGCCAGGGGGCACGAACTCGTCCGCCTCCCCATGGACGATCAGGAAGGGCACCTCGCTGCCATCCACCCAATACAGCGGCAAGTGCCGGGCGAAGGCGCGGGCCTGGTCGCTGATGTCCTGGTTTTCCCGCCAGTCTGCGGGCGGGATCTCCCGCAACTCCTCGAAAATGGACTGCATCTCGGTCGGCGGGATTTGGTTACCCGAGGCAGCTCCAAACACGCACCAGCCTGCGGGGGATAAGCATACCTCTGGGGTGACAAACACACCCGCATAGGTCGCCACCCCCTGCACCCACCCCGTCTCGGGCAGTGAGTAGGGACAATCCATCAGGAAATCCCCAGGCTCGTCTACAGCGGCAAGGGTAGCAGCATTCAGGGCGCCAATTGAATACCCTACAGCGACAATGCGCTGTGCGTCCAACCCATACTGGCCGGCGTTGGCGTGTACCCAAGCCAGGGAGCAGAAGGTATCTTCCACAAAGATGGCGCGGTCGGGTTCGCCGAGTTCGCGAACGTCGATGGCCACCACACCATACCCTTTGCTGGCGAAATAGCCGGCCAGGGCATTGTGATCCTTCCTGGTATCGTCGCTGCCGGGCACGAAGAACATGATAGGAAAGGGGCCTCCCTCTCTCTCAGGCAGGTAGATGTCGAGGACTTGCTCCGGAGCGCCGCCGTCAATGTATGGGACATCCGCGTGGGTGGGCGCGGCTGCCTTTAACGTGGCCAGTTGCAGCTCTGCCAACGATTTTTCGCTGGTCGTGAAGGTGAGCCGGCTGATCTTCCCCTTCCGGACGACGTATTCTTCCGCGCCTTCAAGATACCGGACCCCTATTTCCTGCAAGGCGTCGTCGGAATACCGGGTGACTGCGGTGACCGTGCTCTCCTCTGCGCTCTGAATGGCCACTTCCAGTTGGGCCTTGAGCGCCATCAAGCCTTCCAGCCAGGGACGGATTTCGGCCTGGCCGGTGTAGGTTCCCGGGGTGCCGGGCGTGGCGGGGATGATACTGACCACCGCATCCTCGGCGAAATAAGCCGCAGCGCGG
>JASFVD010000434.1:0-3028 GCA_050050015.1 Anaerolineae bacterium
CAGGACGGCCAGTCGTGCTGCTTCGGGGTTCACCTGGCGTAGGGCCTTATAGTCGATACGGTGTCCAAGATTCATAGAGTTCCCAGCTTTCTCGCTCGTCCAAACCTGCCAGCTCTCGTACTCGCCTCACATACTCATCATATCCGAAAGCCATGAACTGTATAGTATCTCCTGGACATCGCACATATGTCGGTTGACTCTGTCACCGGTCGATGGTACACTCGCCTGCACAATGCATTTCCAGCGTAGCATTGCCTACCTCCGGATGCCCGATACTCAGAGAAGCCTCACTTCCCCGTTCCTGGGCTGCCAGGACTGGACGTTCACGCCAAGATGACGCTACAACGAGGGGTAAACCATGGATGTACTGGAACAGGGTCAGGGCGAACTGATCGGCTGGCACGATCCAGACGAGCATCGCGCCTGGGTCGCCGAGCATAAGTCGCGCGCCCTGAAGGATAAGCGTACCAGCATCGAGAAGGCCGTTGCCAAATACGTCGAGGATGGAGACCTCATCGCCAGCGGTGGGTTTGGGCACATCCGTATCTCAATGGCCTCCATCTACGAGATCATCCGGCAGCGGAAGACGAACTTGACAATGTGCGGCAAGACCGCCGTCCACGATTCGGATCTGCTCATCGCGGCAGGCTGCGTCACGAGGATTGAAGTGGCCTACGCGTTCGGCCACGAGCTGCGAGGCCTGTCACCCGCCTCCCGGCGAGCCGCTGAGAGCGGACGGTGTGAGGTTGTGGCGGACATCAGCAATGCCGCCTATCAGTGGCGCTTCCTGGCGGCCGCCATGGGCTTGCCCAGCATCCCGACCCGCGTCATGCTGGGAACGGACACGCTCAAGCGGAGTTCCGCCAAGGTCGTGGAGGATCCCTTCAGCGGAAAGCCGATCTGCATGGTGCCGGCGTGCTATCCAGACGTTGTCCTGATGCACGTCCACCGCTGCGACAAATACGGCAATGCCCAGATAGACGGAATTATCGTAGAGGACTTCGAGCTGGCCAGAGCAGCGCGGCGTCTCATCCTGACGACAGAGAGGGTCGTCGATGACGACGTCATTCGAGAGTCTCCGCAGGACACCAAGATCCCCTACTACCTGGTCGACGCAGTCGTGGAAGTGCCCTACGGAGCCCACCCGACCTTGATGCCCGGACAATACTACTTCGACGAGGCACACATCGGCGAGTGGCTCAAGCTCTCCAAGACGGACGATGGTGTGGCTGCTTACCTGGACCGCTACGTTCATGCCGTCGACGACTTTGCCGCCTACCTGAACCTGATCGGAGGAGCTGACAGGCTCGAGCGCCTGCGCCAGGTCGAGCACCTGGAAGCGCCCCTGGAGGCCCCCTGGCTGGAGGAGAAGAGAGGATGACCGAGGACTACAACCCAACGCAGCTTCTTGCCCACATAGCATCTGGTCTGCTGGAGGACAACAGTTCTGTCTTCGTCGGCACAGGTATGCCTATGATCGCTGCCATGCTCGCCCAGCGCACGCACGCACCGAACCTGCTAATCATCTTCGAAGCCGGGGGAATCGGCCCACAGGTGCCCGTACTGCCCATCTCGGTCGGCGACAGCCGCACCTTCCACCGGGCTGTGTCCGCCTCCAGTATGCACGACGTGATGTCGGCTAGTCAGGCGGGCTACATCGACTACGGCTTTCTTGGGGCGGCTCAGATCGATCAGTATGGCAATCTCAACACCACGGTCATCGGGGATTGGGAACATCCCAGGGTCCGCTTTCCGGGCAGCGGGGGGGCGAACGATGTCGGGTCGCTCTGCTGGCGCACGATCATCGTGATGCGCCAGGACCGTCGTCGCTTCGTGGAGGAGCTCGATTTCGTCACCACACCGGGCTACCTGGATGGTCCAGGCGCTCGAGAGGGAGTTGGCCTGCCGGCGGGCACCGGGCCGTACCGCGTGATTACCCAGCTTGGCCTTTTCGACTTCGAGGATGCGACGAAACGCATGCGCCTGCTCGCGACGCACCCTGGCGTATCCGTGCAGGACGTGGAGGAGGCGACTGCCTTCGAGCTTGTCATTCCTGATGACGTGCGAACGACCGAGCCGCCGTCGGCCGAGGTTCTGGAGACAATGCGGCAGGTCGATCCAACGGGGATGGTCATCGGCAAGTAGGCGAGGCCTCGGCTTCCCCGCACCGACATGACTTGCGAGAACTGGCCCTGCACGGCGGCTCGCCTTCGCAGGGATCAGACGCCAAGACAGAGACGAGGAGTCAGCGCATATGGATTTTGAACTCACAGAGGAACAGCGGATGTTCCGCCGCATGGTGCGAGAGTTCGCCGAGCGGGAGATTGCGCCTCGTGCCGAGGAGATAGACGCCACTGACGAGTTTCCTCGCGACCTGTTCGCCAGGATGGCCGACGTGGGCCTCCTCGGCCTCCCCTTTCCTGCCAAGTATGGCGGCTCTGACGCAGACTACCATGCGATGGTCATCGCACTGGAGGAGATAGCGCGGGTTTCTGGCTCGATGGCCATCACCCTGGACGCCCACGCGTCCCTCTGCTGTGAGCCAATCTACCGCTTTGGCAGCGAGGAACAGAAGTGCAAGTACCTGCGCCCTCTGCTCCGGGGGGACAGCATCGGGGCGTTTGCCCTCACCGAACCCCAGGCGGGCTCCGATGCCGGAGCCACACGGACGCGCGCCGAAAGAGAGCCCAGTACGGGCGAGTGGGTCATCAATGGGCAGAAGATCTTCATCACGAACGGATCGATCGCGGACGTCATCGTCATCACAGCCAAGACAGACCCGGGAAAGGGATCTCGTGGAATCTCCGCCTTCATCGTGGAGAAGGACACGCCCGGGTTCAAGCCCGGAAGAGACGAGAAGAAGATGGGACTGAAGGGCTCGGTCACGTCCGAGCTCTTCTTCGAGGACTGCCGGATTCCCACAGAAAACCTGCTGGGAGACGAGAATCGTGGGTTTCAGCAGTTCTTGAGCACGCTGGATGCGGGAAGAATCGCAATTGCCGCAATGGCGGTGGGGCTAGCGGTTGGA
>JASFVD010000435.1:0-3027 GCA_050050015.1 Anaerolineae bacterium
CTGTACTGCTCCGTCCAGGACAGTGTGGTGCTCGATGAGGGGCGGTATTTCTGAAGGGGGAGGGTGCGATGAAGGTAGGACTGTTGTGGTTCGACAACGATCCTGATCGACCCATTGAGGAGAAGGTGCGACGGGCCGCCAAGCGGTATCAGGAGCAGCGTCCTGAGCCTGTCGAAGGGAAGTTCGGGCAAGCGGTCAACACTTGCTACATCAACCCCATCAGCCTCAACGGCAATGGCGCTTTGGGGGATGAGTTCCACTGCGGCCAAGTGAAGGTGATCGTGACTCCCCACGCTCTCCCGCACCATTTCTGGCTTGGGGTCACAGACCCCTCCCAGCAGGGCGGACACTGAAACGATCGGAGACGGATGCGGCGCCGATGGAGCCGCCTCATCACATGTACGTGGCGGCGTCGCCCCCCTACTGACAGATGAGCTTAGAAACGCAAGAGCCACGCTCTGTTCTCGTGCTACAACTTGACGTTCAAACGTAGCCCAGGTGGTTGTGCCCTGGTGCCAGTAGAAAGGATCTAAGCTCATGGCAATAAAGTGTCACCCATCTCTGTTGGTGGAAATCGAAAGGGTCGTGGCGGAGGCCAGGTCAGGGCAACACGGGGGCAAGCCGTTCCTCGACGGCCTGCACTACGGCCTTTCTATAGCCGGTTTGACAGATGATCCCAAGGTCAGAGAGAATTGGGCTCGTGGTGAGGGGCGGGCCGCGCGGAGAAAGCGCTTTCGTGAGTGAAGGTCACTGGGCACCATTCGGGCGCATCCTCGAAGCGGAAGCCTGACTGGCTGCTATCATGAATCCGATTCCACTTCAAGACTGACGCAAGGCATTGTGATTGTCCCTTCTCGATTCCGTTGGAAGTCGGTGTCAATGGCCGCGTCCGTCGGCCTCTGACCAGCAACTCTCACGTGGGATACGCCCGCTCAACGGGGGGCAATGAGATGTCTGAGGAAATAGCCTTACTCGACTGGATGCGCAGTGGCGGGCGCAGCATCATCTGGGTCGCTGCTCAGATCCAGTACAGCTATCAGCATACCTGGCAAGTCCTGCACGGCCGCGCTCCGGTCACGGAGCGCTTCGTCTTGCACTGCTTCAGCAACTTACCGGATCTTCCGGCGGACGTGTTTGAGGAGGACGGTTACGTCCTGGCCAGTGATGGATCCGTGCACAAGAGCATCCCCCTGCCAGAGACGTGAGGGCAGATCCAGGACATTGACCCCTCGAGGCACAGCTCCCCACAAGGTATTCACCTTGTCACGCCGACCGCGTGATCGGCACCCTCACAGCGGCTTGGCCCCAGAAAACCACTGGGCGACTTCTGAGGCCGCCGTGAAGAGCAAGAGAGAGGCTGAGACCAGATATTGGTCTCAGCCCTTGTTGTTTCCCTATCCAGCCCCCGTTCGTCCCCTAGTCTGCCTGGACAGCACACCCTTGACGGGCGCCTGTGCCCTCGGCAAGGCGCTGCACAGGCCAGAACGATCATCGAAACATCCCCCCACTCCTCCGGTCGGCCGCACCAGTAGCCATGACCCCCGAGATGGAGAGCCAAGCATCAGTCTCCAGAGGACAGACCTCTGTCCTCACCTCTAGCGCGCCTGAAGCAGGAGCTCCCCGTACCGGATCCACTCTTCCCTCTCTTCATCGGTCAGCGCCTGGTAGATGACCTCCGCCTTCTCCAGACAATACGTGGGAGAGATGCGTCTCGGTGTGTAGCCAGCCAGCCGCAGCAAGTTGACCTCAGGCACGTTGAAGTAGAGGGCCAGCTTGGCCATGGTCTCGTCGTCACCACGCTCAACACGACCAGCGACGATGCTCGCGATGGCAGCGTGGTAGAGACCCGCCTCCAGCGAGGCTTTGCGGTAGCTAATATCGAGCAGATCGCAGGCTTGCTCCAAGAAATCAGCCAGGCTCTGCGCTTCCTCAGAGAGGCGAAGGATTTCAGATTGCACCTCATTCATTGGGATGTCCCCTTTCGGTATCATACCGCATCCGATAATAGTTATATTGTAACACTTATAGCGACAAATGTCAAGTAGGAGACTTGACAACCACCCGCATCTTGTGGTATAATGTAAGTGGTTCTACGACATTATCGTTTGAGATAAACAAACACCAAACCACAGGAGATTCCCATGGACCAAACCTCCAAGCTGACCAAGCTCTTGGAGTGGCTCAACTCAACAGGACGTACCAAAGCTTGGTTCGCCCGCACCGTCGGCTATTGCTACCAGACGACCTGGATGCAGCTTGCGGGCATGTCCCCTCTCACCGAGCGCTTCGTGGTACACTGCTTCTCCAACATCCCAGACTTGCCGGCTGACGTCTTCCAGGAACACGGATACTACAAGGACGGCCATCGCATCATCAAGGTCATCCCCATGCAGAAGGCCGAAAGCGAAGGGGCAGAAGAGGACACCGTTTCGGGTTGAGGGCAAAGAAGCCGCTACGTGCATACGATGACGCGGCCGCTGCGTACATGCCATGAAGCGCCAGTTATGCCTAGTCTGGAAGGCACGTCAAGCTGCGAGAAGAGAGCCACGTTGACAGAGTGGCCAATGGGGCATTGCTGGGAAAGCGAGAGCACGGAGAATATCCTGTCGGGCAAGACGAGGGGCGACCGCTCCTGAAAGCCGGTTGGATGAGTAACTACCATCAGCTTCTTTGTGAAGATCGGACTCCTGCACCTCAACTACGTTGAGACTTCGCTTTAGAGGCGTTGGGAAGGCGTTGGGTTTTGGCGCCAACCCCGCGTCAGGTGTCTTCGATCATGTATCGGCAAGCCGCTGCTCAGAAAGGCTCTCATTGGGTTGACCCCGCAGCCGTATGGGGCCCCGATGTCTCCTCCAAGCGCGACTGATGTTCTCCTGCAGCATCGTGGAAAGCCGAATGGAGAGCTGCAAGCAGGCTCGGTCAACACCAGGGCTCCTGGCAGTAACTTGCCATCTATGAGGGAAAAGAACGTGGATTCTGACCGCCGACTTCCAATCAACGAACGACAGAGACTCAGATCAATGAGCG
>JASFVD010000436.1:0-3022 GCA_050050015.1 Anaerolineae bacterium
GGGAGGTTCGGAGATGGCGAACATACTGGAGAAGACGCTCCTAATGGGTATAGGCGTGTTTACTCTGACGCGCGAAAAGGTGAGGGAGGCGGTTAACGAACTGGTCCAAGAAGAAGGTGTTGAGCCTGAAGAGGCCCAGAAGCTGGTCGATGCTCTTGTCGCCAAGGGTGAGAGGGAGCGCGAAGAACTGCGCGATATGATCCGCAAAGAGGTCAGCAGCGTGAAACCGGTCACGCGCAGAGAGTTCGATGCACTGAAGAGAGACGTAGAGAAGCTGGCACAGAAGGTCGACGGATTGGCAAGTTCTGAATGACGTCGATCGGCTGTGTGAGCAAGGGCTGAATACCTTGCAGGGTGTGAACCGGCAGCGGGTGCCGAGGATCGGCCTGGCCCTTAGTGGAGGAGGTGCGAGAGGGCTCGCCCATATTGGCGTGCTGAAGGTGCTGGAGCAGGAGGGCGTGCCCGTTGATCTGCTGGCAGGCACCAGCATGGGCGGAGTCGTGGCGGCAGCATACGCCGCCGGACTCACACCTGAGTTCATGGCAGAAGAAGCGCTGCGGATGACGAACCCTCGCCGGCTCCTGTCCCTTGCAGACCCAACGCTCCCCCGACGAGGACTGTTCGAGGGACAGAAGGTGATCGACTATCTGACCGGTCATCTGGGGGAATGCACGTTCGAGAACCTGAGATGTCCTCTGTGTCTCGTCGCCGTCAATCTGGAGAACAGTGAGGCGGTCGTCTTGAACGAGGGACGGGTCCTCGACGCCGTGCGTGCGACCATTGCCCTGCCGGGACTTTTCAAGCCCGTGGAGCGTGACGAGCAACTGTTGGTGGACGGAGGGCTGCTCGACAACCTTCCCGCCGATGTGGCGCGACGGATGGGCGCCGACACCGTCATCGCTGTGGATGTGATAGGTGGCAAGGCGACCTTCTCCGCGATGCTCAAGGCGTTACGCGAGCACCGGTACATGCCTGCGGGGCTAGCCAGCACCTTCGAGGTCATGCTGCGGTCGCTGGATGTCATGATGAGGGAGATCAATCAGCGCCGCCTAGCCGAAGCCGCCCCTGAGATCATCATCCGCCCCAACCTCCCAGAGGACGTCAGTGTGCTCCTCGGCTTCACCCGGGCTGCCGACACCATAGCGTCGGGGGAGAGGGCTGCGACCGAGGCCCTCCCGGACATACGAAGAGTGTTGGAGGAGCTAGGAGCATAGCGGGTGCCAGCTGCAGCTCACGTACCATGACGGAAGGGCGTCTGTCGGCGGCGATGGTGTCTCGGTCGGCTGTGAAGGCAGCATGGTGAGAGGTCCCCAGCGTACGATCCGGCATCTGAGGCGCTATCGAGAGATAGCACAGGTCCTGATTCGGCACGGTCTCGGGGAATTGGTCGATCTGCTGGAGCTGCAGCCGTACCTTGCATTCCCTCGCCGGCTGGTTCGTCAGTGGCGCCAGGAGGCGCCCCCGCTGGGGGCTCCCCAGAGGCTTCGTCTGGCTCTTGAGGAGTTGGGGCCAACGTTCATCAAATTAGGGCAGGTCCTCAGCACTCGTCCCGATTTGATTCCCCCGGCGTACGTCTCCGAGTTGGCCAAGCTGCAGGACACTGTGCCTTCGGAACCCTGGGAACGGATTCGAGAGCAAATCGAGTCGGAGCTGGGTCAGTCGATAGCGGAGGCACTTGCCAGCCTTGAGGAGGAGCCTCTCGCCGCGGCTTCGCTGGCTCAAGTCCACAGTGCAACGCTCCACGGCGGGGACCCAGTGGTTGTGAAGGTTCAGCGACCGGGCATCGAAGAGGTCATTGACGTCGACTTGGAGATCCTTCAAGACGTAGCCCAACTCGTGGAAGGCCGTGTGCCGCTGACTAGAATGTACGACTTGCCGGAAATCGCGAGAGACTTCGCCACAACTCTGCGCATGGAACTTGACTTCTACCGGGAGGCGCACAATGCTGAGCACTTCCGAGACAGCTTCGCCGGCGAGCCGTACTTGTACGTGCCCGAGGTCAACTGGGATCTCACCACGCGACGCGTATTAGTGATGGAGCGCATCAGCGGCATCAAGATAGACAGAATAGAAACCCTGGATAGAGCCGGGCTGGACCGCCGTCGGATCGCGGTCCGTGCAGCGAGGATGGTGCTCAAGGAAGTGCTCGAGGATGGATTCTTTCACGCCGATCCGCATCCCGGGAACTTTGTCGTCATGCCCGGTGAGGTCATTGGTGCTATGGACTTTGGCATGGTTGGGCAATTGAGCCAACGACTGCGGTCCGACCTGACGCGACTCTATATCGCTGCGGTGCAGATGGACGCATCAAGCGTCGTTGACCAGCTCATTCGCATGGGTGCGACGACACAATCCGTTGATCGCGCGGCGCTGCGGCGTGACCTGACTCGCCTCCTGCGGAAGTACCGCGGGCTGCCGCTGGAGGCTATCCATGCACAAGAGGTTATGCGGGATGTAACGCCGATTGCCTTCCGACATCATCTAAGGTTGCCTTCGGAACTGTGGTTGCTGGGCAAGACGTTGGCTATGATGGAAGGAATAGCCCTCAAACTCGATCCCAGTTTCGACATCATAGGTTTCTCAAGACCCCACATTCGGCGCTTCCTGGTGCGCACGATTTTTCCGGGCAACTTGGTTCCGAGGCTGCTCAAGACAGGGGGCGACTGGAGCGACCTGCTGGGCCTCTTGCCGCGGATCGGGTCCCAGCTTCTCCTGCAAGCGGAGCGGGGGGAGCTTGGAATGACCCTTGAGCATAAAGGACTGGACCAGGCATTGAACCGCTTGGATCGCTCCGCCAATCGAATTTCGCTGAGTGTTCTCCTGGCTGCGCTCATCGTGGGGCTAGCCTTGCTCATC
Organism: Anaerolineae bacterium; assembly: GCA_050050015.1. GTDB lineage: Bacteria > Chloroflexota > Anaerolineae > B4-G1 > B4-G1 > SKLM01. The sequence continues at coordinate 2,857 of JASFVD010000436.1, forward strand.
CCGGCCTTCAACTTAGCGGAGGAGGTCGGCCTGGCGACGATTGTGGTCATTGCGGGCTTCGTCGGCGTCAGCCTTCTGGGGGTCTGGCTAGCTTTCTCTATCTGGCGGTCCAGGCGATAGTGGTTGAGAGGTAAGTAGTCAGTCGGAAATCACAATCGTCCTTGGA
>JASFVD010000437.1:0-3021 GCA_050050015.1 Anaerolineae bacterium
ATGGCATCGCGCGTGGACCCACAACTGCTTCAGCAAGCGACCGAGGAGTTTGAAACCGCTCTCGAGCTGAGAGAGAATATGCCCGAGGCACTCATCGGCCTCGGAAACGTACATCTCCAGCAAGGAGAGTACCAAGTTGCCATCGAGTTGTTGAAAAAGGCCATCGAGTCTGTGCCCGATTCGCGTGAGGCGCACTTCGCGCTTGCGGGAGCCTTTGCCCAGAGTGGGAGTATTGAAGACGCGTGCGAGACGTACAGCCACTTCCTGTCGCTTGACCCGCCTGCGACCTGGAAGACTCAAGCTGAACAGATGATGGCATCGCTAGGTTGCGAATAGTGGCTCTATGTCGGGGGGCCATCCCTGGTCGGGGCAGCCAACCGCCCCAGGTCCGCCACCGACAAAGGGGGCGATCCTCCTGACGGCTATCGCGCGTCGCCCGTGGGGTGTCTGTAGATCGGGGCTTCGGATCACGTATTCGGGCGGCTTCGAACACACTGGGGAGTTCAGAGCACCGAGTGTACTGCTAGGGTTTGTATGGTTAAACTTCTGATGAGCTGGAACATCCGCACCGGACTTGAGGACGAGTACTTTGAGTTTGTGATGCAGGAGTTCGCTCCGGGACTGATGGAGCTGGGTATTCAGCCAACCGACGCGTGGTACACCGCGTATGGCAATCACCCTCAGATTCTTACCGGTGGCGTGGCGGAGGATCTGCCCACCCTTCGTGAAGCTCTGGCGTCTGAGGAGTGGCGTGAGCTGAAGCTAGAGCTTCTTACCTACGTAACTGACTTCAGCCAGAAAACGATTCAAGCCAGTGGTGGGTTCCAGCTCTAGAAGGACTGTACGCAATCTAGCAGCTGCATACGTCGGGGGTCTGCCCAGGGGCCTTCGGCGGAGCAAGTGACGTCACTCTCCGCCCTCCGTACCTTCTCGTCCGTATTCCGGAACTCTCCGATGCCCGGTCAGCCAGGCTAAGATGCAGAGGATGTAGTCTCTTCAGTTGAAGAGGTACCGCTGCTTTCCGCGGGTTTGTCCGCGGACTCCTTAGTGCTCCCAGGCGTCGCGGTCGGCGACTTGGCTCGGTTGTCGGTAACGTAGAAGCCGGATCCCTTGAAGATGATGCCCACCGGCTGAATGAGCCGGTGTACATTGCCCGAGCACTCCGGGCATACTTCAACCGGCTCGTCCTCCATATGCTGGCGGCGTTCGAAGCGCACGCCGCACGACTCACATTCATATTCATACAGTGGCATACCGAGAAAACCTCCCTTAAGCTCGCCAACCGACGATTATAGCCCAAGCCACCCGATCTGGCAAGCAGATTGTGTGCGAGCTTGTCGGTGACGAGAGAAGAGTGATCCCAACCAGCCTTGAGGTGACGACTGCGCACGCGAGGGCCGCAGTCGCTGGCCAGAGACCCTACACGGTTATCCGTGACGTCCCCTCCGCGCCCAGGCCTACATCTCCGACCACGTTCTTTTCGCCCTCTCCCACTCCGCAGGAGTGTTTATGTTGCGGAAGGATCGGAGCCGGGGATCGATGGGGGCCACGTCCGCGGGAGTCACGGTGCGCACTCGGACCCCGGGAAAGAAGGAGACGATACGCCGCTTTCCCGCGCGAATGGCAGCCGCTATGGGTAGCAGACACGTGCGGCGGTAAGCACCGTGAAGCGGCTCGACGTGCCCATCGTGGCGCAGCAGGGCCACGTCGTACCCCTCGACCCAACCAACAAACGCCCGCAGGACATCGGGGTTCAGAAACGGCATGTCGCAGCCGACTGCCAGCGTCAGTTCGTGGGAGGCCGCGGCGATCCCAGCGTGCAGCCCACCGAGCACGCCCACTCCCTGAAATTGATCCGCCACCACGGCGGTGCCTAAGGCGACATACGAGGCCGGGTCCCCGGATACGATGATGACCTCGTCACAGACTTCAGCCATTCGCTCGACGACGATCTGAACCAGCGGCCGGCCGTCAAGTTCCAGAAAAGCCTTGTCTCGGCCCATACGCTCGCTCGCGCCGCCCGCTAGCACAAGCCCGGTTAAATCGCCAGAATGGAAATCGTCACGCATGCTCGAAGAATCACAGCTGCGTTGAGGTGTACCTCGGCACGACCGGGACGTCATGCTCAGGGCAATCGGGAAGGGGGAACGTCGTTCCCGAAGATCACACCTGCAGCATCAGAGCGCATCCAGACCTATCGAAGTCCCGGCCTGTCCATCAAGAAGCGCATGCTTTGTCCCCGAACAGCCGTGCCTCTACCTCCTTCAATCTCTCGACACCCTTCACCTCGAACGGCATGAGCGGTATCTCGACCAAATCCACCGTTTCGCCGTAGTCATTCTGCAGCATCTCGATGTACGGTAGCTGCATCTCCCGGCGCTGTCGCAGGAAATCGCACGAGGGCTCGACGATGACGTGGTTGAGGATCAAGTGCCGGACGTTGATGCCGTGCTCCTCGAGATTCCGCTTGATGCGGCGCGTCTGATAGACGCCGAGCGCCTCGGGTATGGTGACGAGGATAAACTCCACTGTCTCCGGGTCGCTGAAGAACTGTGTGACCTCCTCTGCCAGGGCCTTCCAACTCTCAATGAGGTCGACGAAGGGTGTCTTCGAGAGGTTGAAGGCATCCCGAACCTCCATGTAGACCTTGGGCGCGGTCCGCAGATGCTCGATGAACCGGCGAGGCAAGTCGAGGAGGCGCAGTGTGTCACCAGCCGGAGCCGTGTCCCAGACGATAAGGTCGTACCGCTTCTCTCGGATTCGCTCCAGGATGTAGTCGAGCATGAACTCCTCCTGGATGCCAGGCGCCATGGCCACGTACCCCACCAACTCGTCATAAGGCATATCGACTAAGCTTGAGGCAGCCTCGTACACCTCCGGTCCGAACTTCCTCTTCCAGCGGCGCATCACCTCGTCTGGATCTATCTCGAGCGCGAAGAGATTGTCGATACGCGGCACAGCTCGCTCTCGAGGACCGATCCTTACTTCGAAGATGTCCGAGAGCGAAGGAGTATAATCACT
>JASFVD010000438.1:0-3013 GCA_050050015.1 Anaerolineae bacterium
ACGGAGGGTCACTCGGCGCCCCAGTTCCAGAACCAGTAGGCCAGACCCTTCCAAGGTCCCCACTCCTTGAAAGCGGTCTCCACCTCGGCCCGACCCACCGGCTCCCCGTCGTACCACTCGCGCGACACCATCGTGCGTGCCCAGGAATCGACGGGGACGAAGTCGTAGCGGCCGAGGAGTATCATCAGATTCGCAGCCGCATAGTCCCCTACACCCTTGATCGTCAACAGCCGCTGGCGTAGCTCGACGGCAGGAAGCTCTGACCTCCGTAGAGCCTCTAGATCTCGTGCACCAGAGGCAATGGAGCGGGCAAGACCGAGAACGTAGGGGGCCCGATAGCCCAGCCCCGCCGCCCGCAGGGAGGGCTCGTCTGTGGAGGCCAGTGCATCTGCGTGGGGGAAGGCACGCTGACTCGCGTCGGAGGGCAACAGAAGGCCAAAGCGATCTACCAGCGCCTCAGCCATGCGGATGGTGCCGGACCACTGGACGTTGGTCGTGAGGATCGTCTTTATCACATCTTCGAAGAGCGTCGACGAGCGGAGAATGCGCCCCTTCGCGGATTCTTCCAGGTCGGCCAGTGCTGGCTCGTCCTGGGCCAGTGCATAGAACTCGGACAGATCTTGCTTGAGCTGGAGCATCCAGCCCACCCTGTCCACCATCTCCCCACGCTCGGCCTCGGTGAGGTTGTCGGCAACGTCAATGGTGACGCCCTCGTCGCTCCCCTGCACCCGCAACTTCACCACGCGTCCGCTACTGAGTCTCTCAACGCGGTCCAGCACCCCACCCGTCGCATCCCAGCCAAACGGGGGAAGCCGCACCCAGCCATGAGACTCGACCACGGCCGACAGGGAGAAAGGCGGCTTGGCAGGTAGGAATCGTCTCAAGGATCGCCTAGAAGGTCTCTATGTGCCAATCCACGACCTGTAGCTCAGGCCAGTGCGTCTTGACCCACTCCACCACCTTCTCCAGGAAGCGCTGCACGTACCCGGGATCGTTGTTGGCCACTGTGACTAGGGCCACTTCGGCGGTCTGCCAACTGTCGGTGAAGCCGACCTCGGCTGTGGAGACGTTGAACTCGCGTCGCAGCCGTGCCAGAAGCGGCTTGAGGGCACTACGCTTCCCTTTCAGGGAACGGTTGCCAGGGATGCGCAACTCGATGCTGCAGGCTCCAATGATCATAGTCTTGGGATGTGAAGAATTATCGACCTCGTGTGGACGACCCTGCTGGGCAACATCAGTAGAGCAGGCTCGCCCTACGGGTCAAACGTAGGCTGTCCACCTCGCAGTCCCGTATTTCTCAGAGCGCATGGTCCCTACGGCGCGACGCTCCGCGCCCGTCAGCTCGGCCGGCTCGAGTTGCAGATTCAGCATCTGGGCGAAGCCATTTTCCAGGGCCCGGGCTGCTCGCTCCCAGCTGATGGCACGGCTCAAAGTCTCCTCCACCGTCGTCGCCCTCGCTCGAACGGAGGCCGGGTCGGGACGCGACGCCAGGAGCGGACAGATGCGCGCAATGTCGCCGCGTAGCGGCAAGGTACCGTGCTGAAGGACCACGCCCTGAGCACGCATCTGGGCGCTGCCTACGAGCTTCTTCCCGTCGGCCGTGATCTCATAATCGGAGGGCACCTCGAAGCACACGGCGCCTTCGTTGTTGCGGTTCTCCACTCTCTCGTCCGCCGCGACCTGCTCGATACCCAGGAGCTCCAACGCGTACACCAGGGCTGTGCTTAGTCGCCGGTAGCTCTCCACCACGGGTCCACTCACGCGCGGATCACTCTCGGGCGCGACCACGCTGTAGGTTAGCTCATCGATGTGGAGGATCGCCCGGCCGCCGGTCGGACGTCGGACGAGGTCGTATCCAGCTTCCCCCACGGCCTGGCGATCGACATCGCGCACAGTCTGTCCTCGCCCCAGCGAGAGACAGCCTGGCTGCCAGGCGTACAGCCTGAGCGTTGGGTGCGCCTGGTTGCGCGCCACGGCACGCAGAATTGCCTCGTCGGTGGCCATGTTCGTCGGGCCATCCGCTGGCCGCGAACGAATCAGACGCCACGTTTCCCGTGTGAGCCCGTCTCTCCACATCTTCACCTACACGAAGAGACAAACTGTCCGCGACGCTCTGCACTGGCTGAGGAACCGCATCGGCGCCGGATGCGTCAGGTAGTGGCTCGAGCCCGGACCCCAAGCAACCACGTTCCCCCTAACCAGGAGCGAGTCCCACGCCGTCCACGGGCGTGCCACAGTTTGGGCACCCCTGGTCACTCAAGATGCTATTGCCCAGAATGCGATACCCGAAGCGGTGGATCAGCAATTCACCGCAGATGTGGCATTCCGTATTCGCCTCGCCCGGGACGTTCCCGACGAAGATATAGCGCAGCCCCTCCTCCTTGCCAATCTCCAGTGCTCTCCGCAGAGTCTCAACCGGTGTCGGAGGATGGCGACGCATGTGATGCCCAGGATAGAAGCGGCTGATGTGCCATGGCGTCTCCGGTCCCAACTCCTGGGCTATGAACGTCGCCGCGTCCCGCAACTCCTCCTCTTCGTCGTTGACATCCGGCACGACCAGCGTGGTTACTTCCACCCAGATGCCCAGCTGCTTCATCTTCTTCAGACTGTCCAGTACGGGCTGCAGTCGTGCGCCTGCGTAGCGGCGGTAGGTCTCGTCGCGAAACGCCTTCAGATCGACGTTCGCCGCGTCCAGGTAGGGCCCACCTGAAGAGCCGGCCAGCGTCTCCAACGTTTCCCCAGGACCAGACGTCATATAGCCATTGGTGACGAAAACGTTGGCAATACCTCGCTGGTGAGCCAGCTTCGCGGTGTCGTACGCGTACTCGAAGAAGATAGTGGGCTCCGTGTATGTATACGCTATACTGCGACAGCCTGCACGCTCCGCAGAGGCGACGATTTCCTCGGGGCTCACTCGCTCTCCCACGATCATCCCTCGGTCGGCTGGCATCTGGGAGATGCTGGCATTCTGACACCAGTCGCAATGGAAGTTGCATCCCACAGTGGCGACGGA